>UQPV01000007.1 GCA_900543035.1 uncultured Solobacterium sp. | reverse complement strand
GCGTTGGCTGGATCATCGAGCAGTGCCTGTGCGGCAGTGATGGCAGCCTGCACATCCGCAAAGTCTTCTTCGCTGTAATCATCCTTCAGGGCAGCTGCGTTGTCCGCTGCTGTCTGCAGGGCATCCATCGCTGCCTGGCTCGCTCTGTTCTGCAATGCCGCAGCGGCATCCTCAAGCTGGACAAGCGCCGTATTCAGCTCATCTGAGCTGATCGAGCCGTCCGCAAGCAGCACCTGTGCCGCGTTCATCTGCTCCTGCAATACCTGTGCGGTTTGTTCTGTATACTGGCTCAGATCGAGTGTCTCGATACGCTGAATCGCTTCTTCCAATGCAGTTCGGGCATCATTCCAAGCCTCATCGCTCTGTCCATAGACACGCAGCTCATTCAGATGGAATGAAGCGTTGGCTGAATCGTATTTTCCCACCAGCCGCACATAGCGCGCATGCACCGTGCCATCCACTGCCACATCCTCACCGTGGATCGTGGAAAGCTGGGTGCCTTCGTCTTTGGCATAAAGCAGGGTGAAATTCTCCCCATCCACGCTGGTATAGAGATCATAATAGTAATATCGGTCATTTCTTGCCCAGTAAGTAATGACATTCATGCGATCAAGCGAATAGATCTCGCCCAGGTCGACACATATCCATGGCTCATCGGCATACACACCGCCGTCCCAGTAAGTCGAACGGTTTCCATCGACGATCTGGGTATCGCGGCTGTTGGCTGATGAACCCGCGCTGTTGTCCGTGCCGCTGGAAGTCACCGGTTTGCCATAAGCCAGATTGTCTGTCTCTTCGCCATATACTTCCATCTCCACGATGTGGATGTTGTTGATGTCTTCACGTCCTTCCACATGCGTTTCCAGACCGTTCAGCCGCACATAAGCCACCTGTGCGTCGATCTCATGCGTGATGCCCGCGGAGGTCACATACTCATCCGACACATGCTCACCGATCTTGAACCATTCTTCGCCATCCGTGCTGCCATACAGCTCATATTTATAGATCCGCTGTCCGCCCCAATATGGGTAGACCACGATGCTGTCGACATCATAAAGCCCATCCAGATCGATGATGATCTGCGCATCGGCACTGGCGACATTCTGTCCGTTTTCCACGCTCTGCCAGTAATTGTCGGTATTGATCACGCCATCGTTGATCTTGTACGCATCCGCATCGTTGCAGTTTGCTTCAGTCTCCATATGATATGCGATATTCACCCGTTTGATCAATGCGGCATACGCTTCATTGAGCGCATCATATGCCTGCCGGATCTGCTCGGCATCCGCGTCTGCCTGAGCAGCGGTCTCTTTCGCCTGTGCCAGTGCTTCCTGCAGCGTGTTTACGCTGGAATCGGTATAGACGGATAGATCCATCTGTTCGATCTCTTCGATCCGTTTTTCCAGATAAGCCGCGCTGGCAAAGCTCTGGCTTTTTTCGCTCAGCGAAAACTGCGCATCGATCGTAATGTTGTTCTCACTATAAGACACCGTGATCTCCTGATCAGATCCTTGCGCGGGATCAAAGCCGCTGATCGTGATGGCATCGCTGACATCGCGGCTGAATCCCGTATCATATCGTGCTGTCACTTGCAGCTGCAGCGGCTGTCCGACTTCATAGATCTCATCCTGCGTGATGGTCAGGCCACTCAGCTGAGACAGAGGAAGCCTCTCGGAAGAGACGCTCACGCCGGCTACGGAAGCTACGCCGCTGGCTTGCAGGGCAATGGATTCATATCCCTGGCTGCCGGTCTCATAACCGGCATTGGCGATCACTTGCAAAGGCTCTCCGCCGCTCTCATAAGCGGAAAGCAGACACTTTGAATAAAACAAGATCGATCCGCGCGGGACATGATAGTCACTGGTCACCATGACCAGGTCCTTCACGCTGGGATACTGTTCGCTGAGGATCCGGTAAGTATTCTCTGCATTTCCTACCGTATCCGGCGCCTGATCTTCCACGATCAGCCGCTCTTCATCCAAACCGTGTTCCAGCAGCCATTCTCCCATCAGGCCGCCTTCGGTCACATTCGGGTTGCCGGCCGCCGTGCCGCCGCCGGTCACGACCACATAGGCGTTGGGATATTTCTCTGCGCTCGCCAGACCGGTCTCCAGCCTGCCGATCAGTTCGTCCTTCATCGTGCCGTCGCTGTTCAAGGCAAAGCCGAGGATGACGATGCACAGACTGTCATCTTGCGCAAGTCCGTCCGGCGCCACATTGAGGTTTACCGGCATATCCGTATTCACATAGCTCCAATAGTCCATGATCTGCGTCCACGCCTCTGCTTTCTGCGCATCGGCTTCTGCCATTTCGCTCAGGACACGCGCGATATCTGTCTCTGCGTCTTCCTGATCGTCTCGATAATACGCGATCAGCTGCTGGACATACGTATCGGTGTCCGGCTGCGCGGCCTGTGTCCTGACCGGAACGCCCAGTCCGATCACCATGGCACAGACTGCCAGCACGCTGATCATCTTTCTGATCCAGATCTTCACTTTGTTCTCCTGCCTTTCTGATATTGATCCTTCATCTGATCCCAGACGATGCAGATGTTCTGGATGCGATGATCTGTCCGCAGAAGAAAGCGTCATGCCTGATCGCTCCCTCTGCCGCAAGATCCATCCTTGCCATTTTATCACGCCATCTTCTCAGGCGCTTTCTCCCTCAGGTCAAATCGTGGTAAAGTTATCGTTAAATCATCATAAGATATCCACTTTGCCTCGGTACTTGCGGATATGCTCCGCGTTGATCTCGTCGCCGCGGTCAAGATTTCCGCTGACCCAGATCGGCGGATCCACGCCGAGATCAGCCAGATTCTGGATGACCTGTCCGACGATGCCCACCAGCAGCGTCATCGCCACGACCGTGGAGGTGGAACAGAACTTCTCGCTGACCCGTTCATCCTCCAGCACGCTGTCGCCCTTCACGCCGCAGATATCGAGCACGATATCGCTGACATCCTTGAGCAGCTTGCCGCTGGAATGCCGTGAAGTCACCTGCGTGGAATAGTTCAGGGAAGTCACCGCGATGACCTTCATGCCCTTTTCCTTCGCTGCCATGGCCATATCGATGCCCGCGGCATTGCGTCCTGACACCGATACGATGATCATCGTGTCGGCCGAAGATGTCGTCATGGTGTCCAGCACCGCCGGCGCAAACCCTTCGCAGCGCTCCATCAGCTGCGAATAGCGCACTCTGGGAAAAATATGATAGTGCGGAATGATGATCGCATTGACCGGAACCAATCCGCCCGTGCGGAAACACAGCTCCTCTGCAAACATCTGAGAGTGCCCGCAGCCAAACACATGGATCACCCCGTCATGCATGACCGTATCGGTCATGACCTGCGCGCAGGCATCCAGCACCTCTTCCTGTTTCATCGCCTCCTCGATCTGCTCCTGCGCGATCGCCGCAAATTCTGCATACCGTTTCATCTTTATCCCTCCGTTCTGCAGCATGTCTCATCTGTCTTCATTATAAGATATTTTCCATCCTTTCCACAAAAATTTCATGGAAAAGATGGTACAATAGCAAAGCAGGATCGATGACTGGAGGAATTTACATGAACTATGATATCGTGATCATCGGCGCAGGCCCCGGCGGCATCTTTTCCGCTTATGAAGCGATCAAACATGATCCCGATCTGAAGATCGGCGTCTTTGAAGCAGGAAACCCGCTGGAACAGCGCCATTGCCCGATCGACGGCGTAAAGGTGAAAGCCTGCGTCAACTGCCCCAGCTGCGGCATCATGAACGGATTCGGCGGTGCAGGCGCCTTCTCAGATGGCAAGTACAACATCACCAACGAATTCGGCGGCAACCTCTATGAATATGTCGGCAAGAAAGAAGCCATCGCCCTGATGGAATATGTGGACGGCATCAACTGCAGCCACGGCGGAGAGCACACCCGCCTGTTCACGAACAACAACACATCCATACGCAGGAAATGCCTGGAAAACGATCTGCACCTGCTGCAGGCATCGGTTCGTCATCTGGGCACGGACATCAACTATGTGGTGCTTGAGAACCTGTATGCAGAGCTCAGCGAGAAAGTGGACTTCCATTTCCGCACCCGTATCGACAAAGTGTGCAAGAGCGCGCAGGGATATACGCTCGTCTCCGCGCAAAACGAAGAATACACCGGCAGATACTGCATCATCTCCACCGGGCGAAGCGGCAGCAAATGGATGCAGAGCATCTGTGATTCCCTGGGCATCCATACCGAATCCAACCGGGTCGATATCGGCGTGCGCGTAGAGCTGCCGGCCGATGTCTTCGCCCATCTGACCGATGAATTATATGAAAGCAAGATCGTCTACCGCACCGAGAAGTTTCAGGACCGGGTGCGGACCTTCTGCATGAACCCGCACGGCGTGGTGGTCAGCGAAAACACCAACGGCATCGTCACCGTAAACGGCCACAGCTACGAAGATCCTTCACGCTATACCGAAAATACGAACTTCGCGCTGCTGGTGTCCAATCATTTCACCGAGCCGTTCAAAGACAGCAATGAGTATGGCGAAAGCATCGCCCGGCTCTCCAACATGCTGGGCGGCGGCGTCATCGTCCAGCGCTTCGGCGATCTGATCCGCGGTCAGCGCAGCACCGTAAGCCGCATCGCAGACAGCTTCGTCACCCCTACCTTGAGCGCCACGCCAGGCGATCTGAGCCTCGTCATCCCGAAGCGTCAGATGGACGACATCATCGAGATGATCTATGCGCTGGACAAAGTCGCGCCAGGTACGGCCAATGACGACACCCTGCTGTATGGCGTAGAGGTCAAGTTTTACAATATGCGCGTGCAGCTGGATCAAAATCTGCAGACCTGCCATAAAGGGCTGTTCGTCATCGGCGACTGCAGCGGCGTCACGCACTCGCTTTCCCATGCCAGCGCCAGCGGCGTCCATGTGGCCCGCTATCTCACCAAAACGCTGATGAACGAAGCATAAAACCGGCAGACAGCCGCGATGATCATCCTTCGCGCGCTGCCTGCCGTTTTCTTTTCCTTTCCAGCTCCTTGTTCGGGCGCTCCTTCATCAAAAAAGGCGCCCATGTCCATTTCTCCTGCTTCTCTCTAAGCTGCCAGACACGCAGCCTTTCCTCCTCTTCGCGCACCCGCGCTTCGATCACTTTCTGGCAAGAATCCAGACCGTGCGCACGGACCAGCGCAGTCAGCGCGTAGATGACCATGCCGATGGCATGCGTCTCACAGTGCACGCTGCCGCACCCTTGTCCGATGGCATGCGCATATGCCCCCAGCACAGGATCATCGCTCTCCTTCGCGATCGCATGAGCAGCCAGTATTGCCTTCTTTGCCTGAGGCATGCGGATTTCTCCCGCCGCCCACAGCCGGCACTGACGCACCGCTTCCTCGGCACGCGTTTCTGTCGGATCGATGAACCGGATCCTCTCCAAGATCTCCTCCATGCCATCCAGGCACCACAATACGACAGCTCTGCGGTTCTGCACGCAGAGCAGATCGATCAGCGGCTGAAGCAGCACGCTGTTTCGATCAAACAAGATCTGATTGCCCCGTTTCATCTTCTCTTCCACCTGGATCAGCCATCGTTCCCGTTCATTCATGTCTTCCCACCTCCTGCTCATCCTTGATCTCCTGTTCTTCGATGCCTTTATTTTAACAAACTCGCCGGACATGGACAACCAGCCATCCCCATCCAAGCAGGATCGCGCATTGCTGAGAAAAGCCAACAGGGGAACAAAAACGCTGACCAAGCGTGTCCACTACCTGATCGCAGGCCAGAGAAAGAAAAAACGAGCAAGATCCTGCTCTCATTGGCCTTCATCATTCCCCTTCTCAGCAATAGCATCATTTTCGAGGCATGGTATACGGAAACAGAGGATACCGAAGGAACTTATTCAGAAGAGGAATTCAAAAGCAAAAGCTATATCATTGACCATGGTGATGGAACTTACGATTTATATCTCGATGGCCAGGCCTTTTCAATCGAATCACCGGACCGTCCTGAATTTGAAGGAATCAAAATATTTAAGGAGTAAATAATATGAATAAAGTACTAATTACTATGTGTTTTCTCATGCTTTTCCCTTCTGAACAGATAATCATCCACGCATCTCCGCAATATCATCAACTTGAATCACAAATAGTAATACAACCATTATCCGATAAACTAGTATGGCATTTTAAAACAGTCAATGGAAAAATTTATAAAAGATTATATAATGCTACTTTACAAAAATGGGAAACCGATTGGATCTTAGTCAAATGATATCGTTTAGATCAGGTTGAATGATGTTCATCATCGGATGATCTAATGAAAAAAGCAGGCAGATTTATCGTGATCGCGCTTGCTTTTTTTAGCGGTCAAAACCGATTGCATTTGTAGTTTCGTTCGTTTAAAATAAAATCGTAAGGAGTGATGATCATGGCAGAAACCCATCTCACCAAAAGAGAAACCGATGTCATGGAGATATTCTGGGCTCATGATGAAGATCTGTCCGCCAGAGATATTCAGCAATATCTTCCCGACATCACCGTCAATTCTATTCAGCCTGTGCTGAAACGGCTTCAGAAAAAGGAATACATTCACGTTTCCGGTTTTTCTCAGCATACCAAATCGCTGATGCGGGTCTATCGCCCGTTGGTCAGCAAGGCGCAGCATATCGTTTCTTTGATGGACCAGCACACGTCGCAGGAGATCCTCCTGCTCATGGTCAAGCAGTGCAAGGACAAGACTTTCCTCGAAGAGCTGCAAGGGATCATTGCGAAAAAGCTGAAGTAACCAAAGCGCTGAACAAAATGAAAACAGGCAGATCACACGGATATCCACGTGTGCATCTGCCTGTTTTTGCTCGTTTAATCAATAGGTCAGCGTTTTGATCTTCTCCCAGGAGAACTGGGGATCGCCGAAGTGTCCGTAACAAGACGTCTTGGAATAGATCGGCTTGCGCAGATCGAGTTCTTCCAGGATGTTGCCTACCTCGAAGTTGAAGTTGTTTCGGATGATCTGCAGCAGCTCCTCATCGCTCTTCACTCCGGTGCCGAATGTATCTACGCACAGGGAGACCGGTTCGCTCTTGCCGATGGCATAAGCGACCTGCACCTCACAGCGTTCAGCCAGCCCGTTGGCCACGATGTTCTTCGCGACATAACGGCAATAGTATGCCGCGCTGCGGTCTACCTTGGTCGGGTCTTTGGAGGAGAAGCATCCTCCGCCGATGCGGCCCATGCCGCCATAAGTATCGCAGACGATCTTGCGTCCGGTCGTGCCGGAATCGCCGAAGCTTCCGCCCACGACAAAGCTTCCGCTGGGGTTGATCAGAAACCGCGTGCGCTCATCGATCAGCTCCGCTTCGATGCAGGGACGGATGACCTCGTTCATGACGATCTCGCGGATCTGTTCCTGCGACGCCTGCGCAGAATGCTGGGTGGAGACGACGATGGTGTCGATCCGGGCGATCTTGCCATCCTTGTACTCCACGGAAACCTGGGTCTTGCCATCCGGCTTCAGCAGCGGATTTTCGCGGCGCACCTTGGTCAGCTGACGCGCCAGCTTGTGCGCATAATAGATCGGAGCCGGCATGTATTCATCGCTCTCATTGCAGGCATAGCCGAACATGATGCCCTGATCGCCTGCGCCGATCACATGATCCGCATGGTTGACCGCATGATGGATCTCGCTGGACTGCTTGTTCACCCGGATCATGACCGTGTACTCTTCCTCGTAACCGATCTTGCGGATCACGTCTTTCGCGATCTGCGCATAATCGATATGTGCCTTGGTGTCTGCCTCTCCATAGATCAGCACGAAGTCGTCCTTGATCGTGGCTTCCACCGCCATGTTGGAATAAGGATCCTGACGCAGCGCCTCATCCAGGATGGAGTCCGCGATCTTATCGCAGATCTTGTCCGGATGACCTTCTGTGATGCTCTCTGATGTGAAAATGTAGTCTTTCATTCCGCTCTCCTTTCGCTATTTCATAAAAAAATCTTCCCGCGACAGAGAAGATGACCGATATCTATATTCTCTTATCGCTGTCAGCTTTACCACCTTATATGATGCGTCATACAGGTTGGCGTGGGGTCAAACGAGCTGACTCTCTCACCCATCTCTTGATAAATAGCAGGTATATTAAAGCACACCCTTATCCAAAAAGCAACCATAAAACAACGGATCTTGCGATCGACTTTCCGCCGGGAAGAAGTTCACTAATCTCGTTTTGCGGCTATAATAGAGAATGAAAGTGAAGAACAGGAGGAATCGTGATGAACGTACTGATGATCAATGGCAGCCCGCGGGTAAACGGCAATACCGCCATCGCGCTGCGGGAAATGGAACAGATCTTCAAGCTGGAGGGCATCGACTGCGAGTGTGTGCAGATCGGCATGCAGGATGTGCGCGGATGCATTGCCTGCGGCAGCTGTGCCAAGAAGGGAAAATGTGTGTTTGACGATGTGGTCAACGAGCTGGCGCCGAAATTTGAACAGGCGGATGGGCTCGTCATCGCCTCGCCGGTCTATTATGCGTCAGCCAACGCCACGCTGATCGCTTGTCTGGACCGGCTGTTTTACAGCACCTCCTTTGACAAGACGATGAAGGTCGGCGCCAGCGTCGCCGTCGCCCGCAGAGGCGGATGCTCCGCAACCTTTGATGAGCTGAACAAATACTTTACGATCAGCGGCATGCCGGTCGCGTCCAGCCAATACTGGAACAGCGTCCATGGCAGAGAGGCCGGACAGGCGGCGCAGGACGAAGAGGGACTGCAGACCATGCGCGTCCTGGCCCACAACATGGCGTTTCTGATGAAGAGCATCGCGCTGGGCAAAGAGCAGTTCGGCCTGCCGGTCAGCGAGCCGCATGTGTTCACGCACTTCATCCGTTAGCGGTCACAGAGAACGGCATCATCCGTAAAAAAAAACACAGTGTACCCCGACAGATACACTGTGTTTTTTCATGCGCTGATTTCGATCAGCTTCAGCTCTTCCAGCAGATCCAGATAATCCTCCAGCAGATGACGGCATGGCACGCCGCTCTCTGCTTCTGTACGCGCGATGACGCCTTCCCTGCTCAGCCTGCCGTCGATCCAATATACGCAGAGCACTTCGCACAGCTCCTTCTGTAATGCGCCGGCATGGCGTTTCTCATAGGCCATGACTTTTTCCAGCGCGTCCGGCTCTTCTAGGAAAAGCTCGCGCAGATCATGCAGCGGCGTGCGGAACGTGCGCACATATACCGAAGAGCTGCCGTCATCCTGCGGCAGTTCTGCCGGGCACAGACGGCAGATCCAGTCGATCTGTTCCTGGATCCCCTGCGCATCCGGGCAAAACTGCGTGATGCTCCGTGCGCTTCGGCAATGATGATCCTTCAGCACGGCGAGCATGTCGTTCAGCTGCTCTTCCGTCATCTCCTCCCGCATGGCATGTCGGACCTTATGCTCGATCTGCTTCATCAGATGTGTGCGCTGGTGCAGGAAGATGAGCCGGACATCCTCCTTCTTCATGTTGCACAGCGTATAGACATAAGATGCCGCGAAGACCGTAGAGAACTTCAGCACATCCGGATCGATGCGGGACACCGTGTCGCTGCTCGTATGATAATACAGATCGGGCATCTGCCCCAGCATCACGCAGGGGATGCGGACAGATGGATCGCTGAGGATATAGTGATCGCTGCCCAGCACGAACTCTTCTTCCTTGGTCATCACGTTCTGGATCAAGACATCTTCCCGGCAGGCAGCCTGCGCTTTTACTTCTTCCAGGAGCAGGGAGCCCAGTTCCCCGCATATGGATGTGCAGGCATAAGGAAGATGAGTCAGGGTGATCGGCCCGTTGATGTCATCTTGTCTGGCGCCGATCATGTCCAGGTTGATGGCGGCGATGTCGTCTGTCCATTTCCGGCCGTCATACAGATAATGGAATGTCCCGGTGAATTCCGGCACGAGGATCATCTTCACGCCTTTATCCAAAGGCGGCAGCTTTCCTTTTTGAACAGCGTCATGCAAGGCGATCATCGTCTCCATCGCACCGCTCACGCCGGATGCGTTGTCATTGGCAGACGCATAAGGATGACACAGATGCGCGCAGATGAGCACGTTCTCCTCGCTTTGTCCGGGCAGGTGCGCTTCCACGACTTCGATGCTTCCTTCATGGATCTCAGCGTCGATCCAGGCTTCTGCCTTGGGATAAGGCGAATCACATTCTTTGCGTGCATAGCGTTCCCGCTGCAGCTCGCATGCCGCATGCAGCCGGGCGGAAAGCCGCGGCGAGATGACAAAGCCAAATGCCTTATGCTGCTCATGGTAATCCCACCAGAAGCCGGTATAGTTTACGGTATCCGGCAGATCCTGCGGCGAGCGGTAAAAATCGGTCTCATTGAGATAATCGGAAATGATGCCCAGCGCGCCGCGGCGTTCCGTTGCCCAGCGGTACTTCTTCACCTGCTCATGCGTAAACAGGATCTTCCCTTCCAGGTCCCACTGCGCATATTCCTGCTCGCTGCTGCCACGGGTCATCTCCACGATCTCCAGAGGATGACCGCGGTAATCACAGGCGATGCTCTGCGTGATGATCTGGATCGGATCATCATCATAATCTGCCAGATCGAGGGCAAAGGGCTCGATCAGCCGGCATGCGCCGCCATGACAGTCCCACTGGGGAAACAGCCGGTATGTCCCCGCATAAGCATGTTCTTTCATCGGGTAAGAAAGCACCCGCGCATCGATGCCGTGGCTGCTGAGCGTCCGCGCGCACGCATGGGCGGCTTCCCTGTAGCCTTCCGTCGTCTGTATCCGATGGTGTCCTGCCGTCTCATTCAGCATCCGCATCAGCCGCTTCTCTTTGATCTCTTGTTTCAATATCTGTATCGTCTCTTGCATACGATCCCTCCTGCTGTTTGTTATTATCATAACGCAATGACAGGGAGAAAGAAATCCTTTCTTCCTCCTGCATCAAAAACAGCGAGGATATTCCCCGCTGTTTTTGATCATGAGCGTTCCAGGAACGCTTCGTCGTTTTCTTCCTCTTCTTCGCTCTCGTCCTCTTCGATCGTCTCAGGTGACTGCGGCGAACGGCAGAGCACATAGGCCGTGATCAGCGAAGCGATCGGCACAGTGAGCACGATGCCCAGCGATCCGCAGATGCCCTGCGCGATCTCCATGCTCAGGAAGTTGCTGTTGAACAGCTGATTGAACTGCACGTCATAGGAAAGAAAGACGAGCAGGGTCAGGAAGGAGCTTCCGGTGAACGCCAAGATCAGCGTATTGCACATCGTTCCGATCATATCCTTGCCGATCTCGATGCCTGAGCGCAAAAGCTCTCTTGAGGTCAGCGCAGTATTGTGGCGATACACCTCATACAGCGAGGAGACGATGGACATGCCGGTATCCATGATGGCGCCCAGCGAGGAGATCAGCACGCCCGCAAACAAGATGTCCTTGACGCGCAGGCCTGTGGATTCGCCGATCAGGATCAGCCCTTCGCTCTCTTCTGCGCTGAAGCCGTCCAGATGCATCATATTGGACAGGATCAAAAAGAAGATCAGCGATACGATGACGCCGGCCACGGTGGACACGATGGCCGCGTAGGTCTTCTTGCTCTGGCCATTGAGCAGCAGCAGCGTCACGGTGACGGAGAGGATCGCGCACAAGATGCTGACCGCGATCGGAGAATATCCCGAGAATACCATCGGCAGCAGCACGCAGACGACCAGATACAGGCTGTATGCCAGACCGAGGATCGCCTTCACGCCCTTGCCCTTCGCGATGAGCACGATGGCCAGGATGAGCACGGCGATGCCGAATGCCATCGGGATGGAGCGGTCATAATTGTACAGCGTGTAATATGGCTCGATCCCTTCCGGCTCATCGACATTGATGATGACCGACATGCCTTCGCTGACTTCGCACTGGTGCGTATTGGAGACATAGTTGGTCACTTCGATCTCTTCTCCCTGGTATTCCCCTTCATCCAGCCGGATGATCAGATCCTGCGTGCCCACGTTGATGTCAAGGTCTTCTTCATAGGTCAGGTTTTCTGCAGTGACCTGCATGACCGTTCCTTTCACATATTCCAGCGTGGTGCTGTTAAAGCGGCTGTATGACTCCATGCCGTATGTCTGAAACAGCATAGCGCCGGCGATCGTAAGCAGGATGATCACGATCACCCATCGGTTATCTCTCAGTTTCTGCATTTCAAGCATCCTTCCTAAAAAATGAAATCAATAGCGAAGAGCTCTCCCCGCTATTGATCGTCGTGTTCAATCTGTATCGCGCAGACTACGCTTTGCGTCGGCGTGCGGCAATCGCCACACCAGCTGCGCCCAGGATGAGCGCTGCTGCCGCTGCACTCGTGCCTGCTGCTGCGGTGTCGACGTCGTCTTTGCCATCGGCCGGCTTCTGCTCATCATCGCCGCCCTGGCCGTTGCCTTCGCCCGGATCTGCCGGATCCTGCGTGGTCGCTGCGTCATATGCGCTCTGCAGCGCCGTATATGCTTCGTTCACCGCATCCTGCGTTGCCTTCTCATCGGCCAGCACGCTCTTGGCTGCTTCCAGCGCGCTCTGCAGTGCCTGCCACTCTTCTGCCGTGCAGTCTGCCTCGCTCACCTGCTCTGCCTTCTCCACAAGTCCTTCCAGCTCGCTCTTGTCTGTGTCGATCTTGTTGATCGTGAACGTATCCAGCACTTCCATCGTATCCATGTAGTATGTCGTCATCGTGTAGGATGTATCCGTCACATCGATGTCGGTGATCGTCCGGCGGTAGCTCTGATCCATCACTGCGGAGTATGCTGCTTCCGGCGCCTTGATGTCATAGTACTTACTTCCGCTCGCGGAGTTTGCGGTCAGATACAGCACGCCTTCCGGATTCGTCACTTCGCTCTGCACGCCCTGGGAATCATCCGGCGTCGTGCCATTCATCATGTATGTTCTCGTGTATACGTGGTCATGGCCCATCAGCACTACATCGATATCCAGCTCGCTGAACATCGGCGGCAGTTCCTCGCGGCGCTCGATGATGTCGCCGTCATCTACGTGGGATGCCGTGGAGTATACAGAGTGGTGGAATACGACCGTCTTCCATCTCACATCCGGATTCTGTGCGATCGCGCTCTCCAGGAATTCCTTATGCTCTGCCGTGGAGCGGTTGTTGGAGTTGATCACCATGAACAGCGTGTTGTCATAGACGAACCAGTAGTCCGTTCCCGCTGTCGTCGCACCGAGCTGCGTGCTCTCATTCGGCAGGTTGAAGTGCTCGTTGTATGCGGCAGATCCGCTGTCGTGGTTACCGATCGTCGTCGCGCTCGTCAGATAGGTCAGCGCATCGTTCAGGTAGCCGGTGTACTGCGTTTCATTGTTGTTGGTGTTGACCTGGTCGCCGGCAGATACCAGGAAATCCGGATCCAGCTGTGCGATGGCCGTATCGAGCGTCTCATCCCAGCCTACGGTATCGGTCTCCGTATTGCCTGCGCCGATCTGCGGGTCACCGGCGAGGATGAAGCTGAAGCCCTCATCGAAATCACCGGTCTCAAAGGTATAGATCTGGCTGACGGTGTCGCCATTGACCACACGGTACACATACGCTGTGTTTTCTTCCAGGTTGGTCATGGTTGCCTGATTGCTGTAGAACCCTTCATCGTTGGTGGCGATGGAAGTCGCAGCGGCTTCGTTATACTGTGCCGGGAACAGGCCGTCCTGCATATCAGACTGCTTTGCCCACTGCACGCTGCCTGCCGTATCGACATTCGCATACCAGGTCAGGTTTCTGCTTGTCTCATCTGATCCGACCATCAGGATCACAGACTTCTGTACGGTCTCTCCTGCTTTGGTCTCTACATCGTTTTCGTTCTGCGTTTCCGCATGAACCGGCGTATATGCCTGGGTGTTCATGAGGATCGTTCCGCCGCCCAGCATCACAGCAAGTGACGCGAGGCCAACTTTTGCGGCTGTCTTTTTCTTCATCACAATGAATTCCCTCCTGTTTTCACATCGTTTATTCTAATCTTCCAGAAGACAAAATCAACCGAACTTACAATGGTTTAACAATTTGAAAAAAATGATCATCTGTGTATGATCGAAGTAAAAACGACATCAAATTCCGGTTAAGAAAATGCGGTCTTCCCCATCGTCTTCCCTTTTTCCCGCGCATAGAAAAAGATGCCCGCGGGCATCTTCACTTCGATCTTACATCGATCTGATCAGCAATCTGAGGCTTCTCCATAGCTGCAGCCATGGGAAGCGTTTTCTTTTTCGGCATCTGTGATCACCAATACTTTGCCGATCTGCTGTGTCTGTGCGTCATAGCTGTCCGGATCATAGACGATGAGGATCTCTGCGCCTTCCTGCAGCTCTTCATCGAGATGCTCTTGCACATGCGCATCCAGCGTGAACCGCACGCTCGCCCCGGCTTTGATCTCCCCGGAATCCTCCGCGGCAGTCACGACGATCGCTTCTTCGTCCCGGCTTGAGACAGCAGCGGTGAGCTCGGGACGGAAATAGGCTTCATTGCATTCCTGCAGCAGATCGCGCAGCGTTTCGGCAGCCTCTTCGTCCTGTGCGATGCGGACGGATCCCTCATCCGGGCCGCGCACGCCGATCATGGCATCATCGCCGCAATAGAAGGACAGCGTGCCGTCTTCCTCTTCCACATCGATGCGGACGCCCTCCGGCGTCTCTTTCTCTTCGGCAGAAGCAAAGGACAGCGAAGACAGCACTTCCAGCAGATCTTCCTGCAGCGATCCTGACACCGGTGTGCGTTCGGTCTCGAAATCAGCCTGCACATATATGGCCTTTACGCTGTCCGGCTGAATGAGCGCACGCTGACATCCGCACAGCAGCAGCGCACCGGCAAGCAAAATACTGATTTTTTTCATCGGGCGTACCTCCTGCCCCATTATACCATGAGATCACGATCCGACATAGCTCTGTGAAACGGTTTCTGTCGTCAGGTGTTCTTCCTCGGAAAACTGCGCGATGCTCGCGCTGTATTTCCGCAGCAGGCTGCCATCCGGATCAAAGAGGAAATACTCTCGGTTTCCGCCGCCGCTGGCGCTCGCATAATCGAACTGGATGTCCAGGGTCTGCGGCGATTCCTCGATGCCCTCATCGGAATTATCCTTGGCGTCATCGATGACCTGTTCCTGGAAATCGCGCATCACTTCGATGAGCGCATCATCTTTTCCGGCGCTGATCCATGTCGTCGTCAGGGTCACGGTCTGTCCTTCCTCATACTGATCCATGGTGATGATGAGCCGGTAACGCTCGGCATCTGCCGGGATAAGCTCTTGGATCAGGCCGAAGCCAGAGGTCTGAACGGATGAGACCTGAAGCAGGAACGCGCAAACGGCCAGCAATGGCAGCGCGATCAGCTGCCGCAGCCGGATCCGCACCTGGCGCTGCGCGATGAAGCTGAGCAGCAGGAAGAAGAAGGCTGCGGCGACGAACAGCATCTTCCCGAAGGCGGCATCGTCCGTATCGACCGCATACAGAAACAGACCGAGCGTCAGCAGATGCGTCATGAGCGGATACATCAGGGCGTGCGTCGTACGCTGACCGCTCTCCTCGCCCGGCATGGTGATGTATGCCCGATGCGACCAGACGATCAGCAGCACGCTTTCCATCAGCCACACGATCCAGATATACTGCGGAAGACAGATCACGCCCTCCAAGCTGCCGATCACGCTGCCGAATCCTTCTGCGCAGATCATCCCATAGGAGATCGGTGCACAGATCAGATTCACCAGCCAGCGCACCAGCTCATTATCCGTCAACAGGCTCATCTGCATGCTCGAGGAATAACCGACCGAGACTTCATAGATGCTGCTTGAGATGGTCGTATACAGCCCCAGCACGACGATGAGAGGAACGAGCAGGTAAGCGATGCTCATCACGAGGGCATCGCTGCGGTTTCGGCAATGGATCGCGATCCACACATTGAGAGAATACACGAGGACGCTCAGCACCATGAGCTCCGCCGTCGATTGCAGCATATGCAGCATGTCATATGGCGGCATATGCATCAGGAACAGCACGAGGCATTCCAGCGCGATGATCACCGTGATCGGAACAAGCAGCCAGCACAGCCCCGCGGCATAGCGGATGCAAAACATCGTGCTGCGTTTGAGCGGGATGCTGCTGTACATATCCAGCTCCCTTTTGTTCCACAGATGAGAAAACAGATGAGCAGGCAGACAGAAGCTCAGGATGAACATGCAGGCCATCGGCACGAACACCAGTTCGATGAACATGAACGGCGTGTTCCCAAGGTCCTGCAGCGCCAGTGAAAGCAGCGGGAACAGACAGATCAGCACGGCCGCATACAGGATCAACAGGCTGCGGTCCCTGCGCATCTGCCAGCAAAACCAGGAAAAGCTACTGCTCATACACACCATATCCTTTCTGTTCCATCTCGTAGAGGAACACTTCCTCCAGGCTGACATCTTGTACTTCCAGGATCACCGGATCCAGGGAACGCAGATAGTTGACGATCTTTTCCACATTGCCCTTGACCACCACTTTGACAAAGCGGGACTCTACCCGGATGCTGAGGACATCCAGATGGCTGAACAGCGAACGGTCGACCTCTTTGGCAAACGCCAGCTGGATGGCATGCACATTGCCCTTCACGCTCTCGATATCTCCGCTGGTGATCATGTGGCGCTCATCGAGGATGCCGAAGGCATCGCAGATATCCTCCAGCTCGCGGATGTTGTGGCTGGAGATGATCACGGTCATCTGATTTTCCTGCACGCACTGGGCAAGCGCACGCTGGAACATCAGCCGCATCATCGGATCTAGGCCGTCAAAGATCTCATCCAGAAGCAGCAGCTTGGGGCGGATGGCCAGGGCGAAGATGATGAACGCCTGACGCTTCATGCCTTTGGAGAACTGGGACATCGGCCGTTTCTCATCCAGTCCGAACTGTTCCAGATAATGCGCATAGGCATCCTCGTTGAACGAAGGATAACAGCGCTGATAGAACTGCTTCATGTCGCGGATAGAGGCGTTGTAAAAATAGAACGGCTCATCGCTGATGAACAGGATCTCCTGCTTGACGGCGGGATGATCGAACACCGGCTCGTTGTTCCAGGTGATGACCCCGCTGTCCTCTCGGTAAACGCCGGCGATCATCCGCAGCAGCGTGCTCTTGCCGGCTCCGTTCGGACCGACCAGTCCGAAGACGCTGCCCGCCTTCAGCTCCAGATTCACCTGATCCAGGACCTGATTGTCCCCCAATTTCTTTGACACACATCGTATATTAAGCATGTGGCTCCTCCTCTCTGTAAATGCGTCTGATCCTGCCTTCCAGATCTTCCGCATCGATGGAATGACGCTTCATGTCGCGGACACAGTCATCGAACTGTGCCAGCTTCTCTTCCCGGACAAGCACCTCGATGTGATCAGAACGGATGAAGCAGCCCTTTCCCTGTACCTTGTAGATGATTCGTTTTTCTTCCAGCTCCTGATAAGCTTTGGCTACCGTATTCGGGTTGATGCCCAGAGAAGATGCCAGCATGCGCACGCTGGGAAGCTGGTCATCTCCATGCAGGACTCCGGCGCTGATATATTCCAGGATCTGTTTCTTCAGCTGTTCGAAGATCGGGATCCTGCTCTGTGTCTTGATCGAAAACATCACTGCACCTCCTCTTCATCGCTTATCGTGTCATAAACGGCGTAAAAGTCTCCGCCTGTGTCATAATAGCCGATCTCCACACCGGCATCTGCCTGCGGATCCAGCAGCAGATCAAACAGCTCGCCCATGTAGCGGTCGTAGTTCTCCTGCGAATCAATGTCATAGCTGAACTCGCTTTCCAGACCGATCCGGTTGATGAAAGACAATGACATGTTCAGATAATAATCGCTGACCCCGTCTTCCTGACTGCCGGCATCCTCCATCATCTGCTGCTGCAGCTGGCGCATCCGTTCATAAGAGACGCTTTCCGGCGCAAACTTGACGATGAACTCAGAGATCACTTCATTTTCCTGCAGCTCCTTTCCATAGCGCGTGTTCACTTCGGCCAGCTTCTGCTGGTTTTCCTCGCTCAGCACCGAATCCACCGGGGCATACAGCTCCATCTGGATAAAGCCGGATCGCGGAGATTCCTGTACGATGCCCAGTCCGTTCGTATAGACGAAGACAGCAGAGACGGCCGCCTCCATGGCCGCCAGCAGCGCAAAGCCTGCCGCCATATGGAAAGTGAAGCGGATCCTGCGTTTATACAGGAAGTAGACGGACATATAGAGCAGGAAGATCATCACGATCAAGAACAGCGTCCACTCGTTCAGCGAGATCAGATTGAGCAGGGACATCGTGACCACCAGCAGCAGGAAAGGATAGACGGCGTATGAGCGCGAAGGCGAGCCGCATGTCTCACACTTCAGCTGCTCGAACGAGCGCCTCGACCAATAAAACGCCGCGATGGCAAGCAGGATCCACCACAGCCATGACGCCGTCATGAGCAGGCCGGTATTGCCCCGAAAGTACATCCCGCCCAGGCTCAGCAGACTGACGAAGGAAAGCGCCGTCTGCAGCTGCATGTTGGTGATATTGTAAGCGTCTGCCTGGATGAAGAACTGGCTGCGGTCATTGAAGAACGACAGGAAGCTCTGCTGCAGCAGGAACAGCGCCAGCAGCCAGCCAAAGCCGATCAGCACCGCATCCAGCAGCCGCCGGCTGCGCGACACGAAGAACACCGTGATCGCATAGTTCAGCGTCTGATAAAGGATGGACGCCAGTATCGCAGAGATCCCGCTCATGTCATCGGCAGCGGCGCATCCGCCATTGATCGCCGCGATCGGCAAAAGCGCCAGCCAGCCGCTGAACCAGCAGTAATGAAACAGCTGTCTGCGTTTCAGCGGAACGCCCATCATGAAGATGGCCGCATTGCGCTGATAGAGAAAACGAAACTGAAAGATGGCGACGGCCACGGTGAATCCGGAACTGATGATCACCGTATCCCGCACGATGTCGTACCCGCTGAACAACAGCGGGAAAAGCAGGCAGCACATGAACAGCGCAACCACATAATGACGGCCGTACTGACGTGCCATCTGCATCATCCACTGTCTGAATGTCATCATCGCATCAACCTCCAACTGTACTATTTGCAATCATACAGTACCGGATTTTCCGCTTCTGTGCAAGGGCCATGCGTCTTTATGACAAAAGTGTTATATAGAAAAAAAGAGACATCGCCTGGGATATGCCTCTTTCATGGTTCGTTCTTCTCCTGTTCTTCTTCGATCACATAGTCAAAAAACGGATTGATGTGGTGATACGCGCAAAAGATCAGATATCCGCTGCCGACGATGACCGATGCGATCCCCAAAAATATATCGAATGCATGCATGTCCTCACTCCTTCCCATCAGTATATGCGCCGCTGATGCGGCTTTCCCTTTACGCTTATACCATACCCCCTATTGTGACATCATCGTTGTCACAATAGAAGATTTCCTCTGCAGCAACCAAAAAAACGGACCCTTCACGTTCTGTGTCAAGGGTCCGCATGTTTACAGGATGCGTTCTAACAGGTCCACCGTGGCCATGGCGTCCGCGGTATAGTGATCCGCATGGATCTCTTTCGCATATTCTTCGCTGAGCACCGCGCCGCCGACCCAGATCGGGCAGATGTTTGGTTCCTCGCGCAGCAAACGGATCGTCTTCTCCATGGAAGGCAGCGTGGTCGTCATCAGCGCGCTCAGGCCGATCGCCTGCGGGTGATGACGGCGGAAGGCTGCCACGACATCCTCCGCCTTCACATCTTTGCCCAGATCGATCACGCGATAGCCATAGCTCTCCACGACGACCTTGACGATGTTCTTGCCGATGTCATGGATATCGCCCTCCACCGTTGCCATCATGACGACGCCCTTCTGCGGCGCATCGCTGGCAAAGTGTTCCTTGAGCAGGGCAAAGGCCCTCTTGCTCGTCTCTGCGCACTGCATGAGCTGCGGCAGAAAGAGCTTGTTTTGCTCATAGAGGGTGCCCGCCTGATCGAGCGCCGGGATCAAGATGTCGTTGATGATCTCCATCGGCTGCTTCTGGGTGAGCAGGGAGCGGATGGCCCCTTTCACTTCATCCTTCAGCCCATGCAGGATGATCTCCTGCAGCGGCAGGGAAGCATCCGTGCTGAGCACCGTCTGCTCCTGCGCATGTCTGGCGATGTAGAGCGATGCATCCCGGTCATGGTCACAGAGCACATTGAAGGCGTCGATGGCTGCCATGAGCGCCTTATCCAGCGGGTTGATGATCGGCAGTGAAAGTCCCGCCGTCATCGCCATGACCAGGAAGGTCCGGTTGAGCAGCGGACGCTGCGGCAGGCCGAAAGAGACGTTGCTGACACCAAGCGCTGTGCGCACGCCGAGCGCGCGCACCATGCGCAGCGCCCGGATGGTCTCGATGACCTCCGCCTGCTGGGCGCTGGCCGTCAGCACCAGCGTATCGATGATGATCGAACTGGATGGGATGCCATATGATCTGGCCGTATCGATGATGCGCTGTGCGATCGCCACACGCTTTTCTGCCGTATCCGGGATGCCCTCCTCATCCAGGGTCAGCCCGATGACCACGCCGCCATATTTCTTCGCGATCGGGAAGATCTGTTCCATCGTCTCCCGCTTGCCATTCACCGAGTTCATCAGCGGCCGGCCGTTGTAACGCCGGCATGCGGCTTCCATGGCCTGCGGATCGCTCGTATCGATCTGCAGAGGCAGCGTGAGCACTTCCTGAAGCATGGCGATCACCTTCGGCATGACCTTCTGCTCATCGATGCCCGGCACGCCGACATTGACATCCAGCACTTGCGCGCCGGCCTGATCCTGCAGCACGCCCTCTCTGCGCACATCTTCATAGCGCTCTTCCAGAAGCGCCTGCTTCAGCTTTTTCTTTCCGGTGGGGTTGAGGCGCTCTCCGCAGACGACAGGCTGATCGCCGATGCATACGCTGCGCACGCCGCTGGATACGATGGTGCGATAGGGATTATCGCGGCGCACGCACATCTTGGGCATCTTCTGCCTGAGCAAGGCGATGCCCTGCGGCGTGGTCCCGCAGCAGCCGCCCAGGATGCTCACGCCGCGCTGTGCGTAATCCACGGTGCGCTGCGCAAACTGCTGCGCGTCCATCGCATAGCAAGTCACGCCATGCTCCAGATGCGGCAAGCCCGCATTGGGCTGCATGAACACCGGCACATGCGCATGCGAGAGCACCTCTTCCATGATATCGCCGAGCTCATCCGGGCCAAGCGAACAGTTGACCCCCAGCGCATCCACGCCAAGTCCCTCCAGCACATTCACCATCGTGAGCGGATCACAGCCGGAAAGCGTGCGTCCGCTGCGCTCATAAGTCATGGAGACGAATACCGGCAGCGTGCTGTTTTCCTTAGCGGCGAGCACGCCGGCCTTGACCTCGTACAGATCGCTCATGGTCTCAAACAAGATCACATCCGCCATGTCTTTCGCGCAGACGATCATGTCCCGGAACAAAGCATAGGCTTCCTCGAACTTCAGCGTTCCCATCGGCTCCATCAGCTGACCGATCGGGCCGATATCCAGCGCGATGTATGCCCGCTTTCCTTCGGCCTCGACTGCCCGGCGGGCACAGCCAAGCGCAGCGCGGATCATGTCCTGCGCCGCATACCGGCTGTCCTTCATCTTGAGCGCATTGCAGCCGAAGGTGTTGGTCGTCAGGATATCCGCGCCAGCGCGCAGATACTCGCGATGGATGCGTTCGATCAGGGCCGGGTCGTCGATATTGTATTCCTCAGGGACAGCGCCGGCAGGCATTCCTGCCTGCTGCAGCATCGATCCCATGGCTCCGTCAAAGAGGAGCATCTCTTTTCCTAGTCGCTGTCGTAACATCTTTCTCCCCGCTTTCTGTATTCACATGCATGCAGGCGGACACATCGTCCGCATTCTTTTGCTTCGCCGGCATCGCCGATGCCGATCAAGCCGATCATCGATTTCTGCGGGGAAAGCGCCCCGCCCTCCTTCACATGGAGGCCGATCTGCTTCGGCAAGGAAAGCGCCATGCCCAGCTGGACATTCAGCGCCAACGGGATATCCCCGTATCCCGGACAAAGACGCGCCGTCCTCTTCTCCGTGATGATCTGCCGCTCCTGCTCATCGCAGCATTCCTCCACCCAGGCGCTGAGCATGGCATCCAGCACGCTCATCCTGGCCATATCGATGCAGGCATAATAACGCACCAGGCGCTCTGCCTCCCTGCCCAGCGTGATGGCCACGGCCTCACATGCCCCGCAGTCACGAAAGCTGCGTTCAAGCTGCGCAGAAGGCAGCGCGATATCTGCCTCGCAAAGCCGCAGCGGATCATGCGCAAGCGTAAAGCGCGCATGGGTGAATGCCGGGCGCAGCGCGCGCACCTCCTGCTCGCAAGAAGCCAGAAGCTGACGCATCGCATCGTTGAGCGCCATGCCGCTCCCGCCCAGATAGCGCAGCGTGCGCTCAATGAGCATCGCGGAATTCCCTGAGGATCGCATCACAGCGGCGCATGATCTCCGTGGCGATCTGCGGTCGGTTCATGGTGTAAAGATGGATGCCCTCCACCCCGTTGGTGATGAGGTCCATGATCTGCCATGCGGCATAATTGAGCCCTATCTCCTGCATGGCCGCCGGATGTGCGGAGAACCGCTCGATCATCGCAGAGAGCGTATATGGGATCGAACAGCCGCACATCTTGGACATGTTCAGCAGCTGCTTCGCGTTTGTCGCTGGCATGATGCCCGCCAGGATCGGCACTTGGATGCCTCGTTTGCGCGCCTCTCGCAGCAGCCGGTAATAATAATTATTGTCCAGAAAGATCTGCGTGACCAGATAGGATGCGCCGGCATCCGCCTTGATCTTCAGATGGCGCAGATCCGCCTCCAGCGAATCCGCTTCCTCATGCACCTCTGGATAACAGGCGCCGCTGAGACAGAACGCATCCGGATAATTCGCTGTGATGAATGCCGCCAGATCGCTGGCATGACGAAACTCCTGCGGCGCCGTCTGCGGGTCATAGCCTTTGGGGTAATCGCCGCGCAGCGCCAGGATGTTCTCGATGCCCTTCTCCTTCAGCTGATCGAGCACGCCCCGCAGGTTTTCCGCCGTGGCGTCGATGCAGCTCAGGTGCGCGACGCTCTCGATCTGCCAGCGCTCCTTGATCATCGTTGCGATCTCCACGGTATTGCGGGTCGTCGATCCTCCTGCGCCATATGTGACGCTGATGAAATCCGGCTTGAGCTGAGCCAGCTGATCGATCGTACTGTAGATCGAAGAGATGTCTCCATCCTTGTTCTTCGGCGGAAAGATTTCAAAGGACAGCGTAGGACGCTGTCTGAGCAGTTCACTGATCTTCATGTTCACTCTTCCTTTCTTTAAAGCAAGACCGGTCTGTATCTCAGGCCGGTCTGTATACATTTAGCTGACGATCGTGCCGTCCGGCAGATCCTTCGTGAGCGTGACCAGATCCAGATCGCGGTCATCTTCCGATGCGGCGCACAGGATCATGCCCTGGCTCTCCACCCCGCGCAGCTTGGCCGGCTTGAGGTTGGTGACGACGATGACGCGTCTGCCGACCATGTCTTCCGGCGCGAAATGCGCAGCGATGCCGCTGACGATCTGACGGGTCTCATCCCCCAGAGAGATCTGTTCCACGAGCAGCCTGTCCGCCTTAGGATGCTTCTCACAGGAGACGACGGTCCCCACCTTCAGCTCGAGCTTGCTGAAGTCATCATACGTGATCTGCGGCTTAGCAGGCTTCTTCTCCTCGGCAGGCTGTTCCTCCTGCTTGCGGTCTGCCTCCAGCTGCTTTTGGAATTCCTCCGCATCGATGCGGGCAAACAGGATCTCCGCCTTCTTGACGACGCACTGGCCGCATTCCAGATTGCCGAACTGCGTCAAGCTGTCCAGCGAGCGCTGCTGCGTGTTGAGCATATCGAGGATCTTCTCTGCGGTCTGCGGCATGAAGCTGGACAGCAGCACAGCGGAGAAGCGGATGCTCTCCAGCAGGTTATACAGCACCGTGGCCAGGCGATCCTTCTTCTGCTCATCCTTGCCCAGCACCCACGGCGTCGTCTCATCGATGTATTTGTTGGAACGACGCAGCAACGTAAAGATCTCGCTGATGGCGTCGCCGACACGCAGCTCGTCCATCTTCTTTTCCACCTTTTTCGGCGTATCCAGCGCCAGCGCGATCAGTTCATCATCTACCGGCTCGCTGACCTTCGGATCGGATACGAGACCGCCGAAATACTTGTTGGACATAGAGATGGTCCGGCTGACCAGATTGCCCAGGATATTGGCCAGATCAGCGTTCACGCGCTCCACCATCAGATCCCAGGTGATCGTTCCATCCTGGGCAAACGGCATCTCATGCAGGACGAAGTAGCGCACGGCGTCGACGCCGAAATAATGCACGAGCTCATCGGCATAGATGGCGTTGCCCTTGGACTTGGACATCTTGCCATCGCCGACCAGCAGCCAAGGATGTCCGAACACCTGCTTAGGCAGCGGCAGATCCAGCGCCATGAGCATGATCGGCCAGTAGATCGTATGGAAACGCAGGATGTCCTTGCCGATGATGTGCACATCGGCCGGCCAATACTTCCGGAAGTTTTCCGCGCTTTCTCCATCCGCGTCATAGCCCAGCGACGTGATATAGTTGCTCAGCGCGTCGATCCAGACATAGATGACATGCTTCGGGTCAAAGTCGACCGGGATGCCCCATTTGAATGAGGTCCTAGACACGCAGAGATCCTGCAGGCCCGGCTTCAGGAAATTGTTGATCATCTCATTGCGGCGGGATTCCGGCTGAATGAATTCCGGGTGCTCCTCGATATGCTTCATCAGACGGTCCGCATATTTCTGCATCCGGAAGAAGTACGCTTCTTCCTTGGCTTTCTTCACCGGTCTGCCGCAGTCCGGGCAGCAGCCGTCGACCAGCTGGCTCTCGGTCCAGAACGATTCGCAAGGCGTGCAGTACATGCCTTCATACGTTCCCTTGTAGATATCCCCCTGCTCATACAGCCGGCGGAAGATCTTCTGCACCTGCTTCTCATGCCCCTCATCCGTGGTGCGGATGAAGTAGTCATAGCTGGTGTTCATCATGTCGAACGTTTCCTTGACGGTATTGGCTACGCCGTCGACGAATTCTTTCGGGGAAATGCCCTTTTCCTTTGCCTTTTCTTCGATCTTCTGCCCATGTTCATCCGTGCCGGTCTGAAAGAACACATCATAGCCCTGTGCGCGGCGGTAACGGGCGATCGCATCCGTCAGCACGATCTCGTAAGTATTGCCGATATGCGGCTTGCCGGACGTGTACGCGATCGCCGTGGTGATATAGTACGGTTTTTTGTCCATGAAAATTCCTCCTGTCCTCTTGCAGAGCGCGTTCAGCTGAAAAAGAAAAAAAGCTTGCGCCAAAGGGCGAAAGCTTCGCGGTACCACCTTTTTTCATGCATGTCATGCACCTCTGAACGTTAACGCCGTTTCCGCGGCCTTTCCTCATGATTCGGAAAAGCGGCTCCGGAGCCATGTTCCCGGATGCTTCCTGTCAGATTTCCACCAACCATCTGCTCTCTATGCATTCCGCACCGGTACTCTTTCCTTCTCTGCCATTGCAAACAGTATATCATAATTCATCAGCCTCGGCCATCGTTTTTTCTGAATCCGGCGTGAACGTGTCTGATCGGCTCTCATTTGTGGTGATCGATGATCCAATTCAGCACCTCGTCATCGTCAAACACGACATTGGCTGCCGCGTGCGCATAGCCGCCTGCTCCCTGCTGGGCAAAGTATGCGTCATCGGGCATCTGGATCTGCAGCAGCGAGGCGATCTGTTCATCGCTTCGCCCATCCGCCTGATACGCCGCATACAGCGCGTCATACGTATCCTGTGCCTGCTGTGATCCATAGTATTCGTCATTTGATCCGATGTAGATGTAGACGCCGACATCATGCGCTGTGACCGAAACAAGATCCCCGTCCCACTGTGATGCGGCATGCAGATAAGCCGCATACAGATCGGGACGCATGGACACCGCTCTGGACATCGTCTCTCCGCCAGCCGAATAGCCGGCCGCATAGACTCGCTTTGCATCCACGGCAAAATCATCCAGGAAATGCTCGGTCAGCTCGATGGCCTGACGTGCCGAGGTCTCGCCCCAATCCGTCAGCTGTGCCGAGACGACGATCATCTCTTCGTCCAGATCGCTCCAGCAGCGAAACCCCTGCCAATCCGGATTCGCCCCGGAAGAATCCTCGCCGAACCACATCATATCGTAACCCGGCATGACGACCATCATCGGATAGCTGCCTGTTTCATGATAGCCCTCTGGCAGCTGATAACTGTAATGAATGGTCCCGCTCTCTCCTTCCAGGACCTGCTCTGCCACCAGCTGTGCCGGTGCATCTTCTGTTTGCGATACGCGCAGTGTATCCTCCTGTACGCTCTGGCATCCGCACAGCAAAAGGCACAGCGCCGCGATCATCATTCGTTTCATCCATATCCTCCCGGCAGTCTCTGCCTGCAGGCACGCAATGAGAAAGGGGACAGAAATCATCGATCCCTGTCCCCGCCGCATGCATGTCCTGCATCCTTTATTTCAGCCTGCCTCCGTCGCTGAACGCATTGCCCACGCGCTCCTTGAGCACATGATACCCATTATGCACCGGCTCAAAAGCGATCGGACGGAATTTCGCAAAATCGATCTCGCCCTTCTCATCCAGGACCGATTCATCGATGCTCACGTTTTCAATCTTGCCGATGATGTTGCCGTCTTCATTTACCTTCATCAAGGTGCATTCCAGCGTGACGGGAAGCTCTTCGATCAGCGGCGCGTCGACCTTATCGCTCTTGACCGCATGGAAACCGGATTTTTCCAGCTTATCCGGCTCATCGTTGGCGCTGACCATACCCACATAATCCGCAGGAATCACATGCGCCGCATCGGCAAAGCTTACGGTAAACGCCTTGCGCGCCATGATGTTCTTGGTCGTCTTGTGCCCTGCGCTCAGGCACAGCACGACCTTGTCTGCGTCATACAGTCCGCCCCAGGCTGCGTTCATCGCATCTGCCTTGCCATGCTCATCATATGTGGAAATGATCAGCACCGGCAGCGGGTAAAACCATGACTTTGTCCCGAAATCTTTTCTCATCTTCATCTTCCTCCTTATTTCTGCTCATCCACCGGCGGCACCATCTCTGCGTATTTCCGCAGCATTTCCGGCGTGCTGGTGTAATAGCGTTTCTGTTGATCCATGGCAGCGATCTGCGCCATCTCCTCTTCCGTCAAACGGAAATCAAACAGATCGAAGTTGTCACGGATATGATCCGGGTCCTTCGATCCCGGAATGACGATGTTGCCCGCCTGGATATGCCAGCGCAAGATGATCTGCGCATTGCGCTTGCCATACTTTTCTCCAAGCTCGGCAAACAGCGATTCGTTGATCAGCGCTTTGTCGCCATGTCCCAGCGGATACCATGCCTGGATGACCATGCCTTCCTGCGCCAAAAACTGCTTCAGCGCTTTTTCCTGGGAATACGGATGCACCTCAGTCTGCAGCACAGACGGCCTCACTTCGCAGATCTCCAGGATCTCCCGGATCTGCGATTCATTGAAGTTGGACAGTCCGATCGCTCTGACTTTTCCTTCCTTGTATGCCTTTTCCATCTGACGGTATCCGGCAATATAGTTTCCGGCCGGCTGATGGATCAGCAGCAGATCGATATAGTCGGTATCCAGGCGCGCCAGCGTCTTATCTACCGCATCATCTTGTTCATAGAAGCTCGGCCACAGCTTTGTCTCCAAAAAGATCTCCTCGCGCTTCAGCCCGAATCTCTTCATGGTCCGTCCTACCGCTTTCTCATTCACATACGCATTCGCAGTATCGATCAGGCGATAACCGCATTGCAATGCGCTAAGCACGGACGCTTCCGCTTCGTCCGGTGAAAGCAGGAATGTTCCGATTCCCGCCATCGGCATCTTCACGCCGTTATTCAACATTGCATATTCCATGTCATTGCCTCCTGTCTCATTCTGACTTTATTATATCCCGTCTGCCCGCTGACAGAAGTCTCGCTTCGTTACGAGGTGTGAACCTGCAGGTTTATAACTCAAAGAAAAAGAAGACACAGAGATATCCCCTGCGTCCTTTGCCGATCACTCAATCGTGATGGTCTTCTTTTCCGGCAGCTTCTTGACTTCCTTCGGGAAGGTGATCTTCAGCTCGCCGTTTTCATAGCCTGCCTTGATGTCCTCTTCGCTCAGCTTGTCTCCCACATAGAAGCTTCTCGAGAACGTGCCGCTGTAACGCTCCTGGCGCACCAGGCTGCCTTTCGCGTCCTTCTCCTCTTTCTTCGCATTGCGGGCCGCGCTCACGTTCAGATAGCCATCCTTCAGCTCCAGATGGATGTCTTCCTTCTTGCAGCCAGGCAGTTCCATATCCAAGGTATAATACCCGTCTTTCTCTGTGATGTCCGTCTTCATCACCATATCGCTCCGATTGCTAAAGAACGGTGAAGTAAACATATCATCCAGCATGTCGTCAAATAAGTTTGTTGTTCCAGGGAAGAATTTCATCTCAATCGCCTCCATTACACATCCTTACGGTTGTCTTTCTCGCAGCCGTCTTCATGAATGTCCTTCCATCGGGCTTTCCCCGATCACACTTATGATTATACTCATTCTTTTAGCACTGTCAACACTAGAGTGCTAAAAACATCTTTGGAATTGACTTTGCTTTCGGCATTCATGCAATCCTGGTAAGACATGCAGCGGGACCGGCGTGTCGAGGCGGGGGATCTAGAACGCTGTTTCCACGAAATGTTCATCATAGAGATCCCAGTATTTTCGATATACGCGATCTTGTTCTCCATCGAGGTTCAGCTGATACATGCGAAAGATCACGGGGAAGTTCTTGGGCTGCCACAGCTCCTTGTATGAATAGCGGTAGCTCATTCCGATCCGTTTCATGACGGCGCTGCTCCTCGGATTGTTTTTGTCATGTGTCGCGGTGATATAGGGCATCCCTGCGGCCTTTACCAGATTGATCGCTGCAAGGCATGCTTCGCTGACCAAGCCTTGATGCCAGTATGCTTTGTCAAGCGCATATCCCAGATCGTGACTGTCATCTTCCGCTTCTACGTGCACATGGCCGATCGGGCGATCGTCGCTTTTCAGGCAGATCGCAAAACCATACTTTTGATCGCGCAGCCGTTCTTTAAAAAAGCTCTTGGCTTCCGCCATGTCTTTGACGGGATACCATGGCAGAAACGTGTTGACCTCTTCATCGGAAAGCAGCGAATAGATCGCTTCCATATCGCTTTCTTCAAATTTTCTCAATATCAGCCTGTCTGTTTCGATCCGGATGTGCTCCATTGTTGTTGTGCTCTCCATTTCTATTGTTTTTCATCTTATTGGCAGCCCGCTCATGAGCGTGTTCGTCGATCATCGTAAGCGGAATACAAAAAAACTCATGAATGATCATGAGCTGTGCTTAAATGGAGCAGGTGATGAGAATCGAACTCACGTAGTCAGCTTGGAAGGCTGAAGTTCTACCATTGAACTACACCTGCATGGCTTTATCCATGGGTTTACGTTTGGCTGGGGTAACTGGATTCGAACCAGTGGAATGCAGGAGTCAAAGTCCTGTGCCTTACCGCTTGGCGATACCCCAATAAATGGTGGAGGAGGACAGATTCGAACTGCCGAACCCGAAGGAACAGATTTACAGTCTGCCGCGTTTAGCCACTTCGCTACTCCTCCATATTTAAGGGTTTTATAGATGGTGCCGACTAAAGGAATTGAACCCTCAACCTACTGATTACAAGTCAGTTGCTCTACCAATTGAGCTAAGTCGGCAATGGTGGAGGCTGAGGGGCTCGAACCCCCGACCCTCTGCTTGTAAGGCAGACGCTCTCCCAGCTGAGCTAAGCCTCCATCGCTTGGTGCCCACATATAATAGCATTACAGCATTTTCCTGTCAACAACAAAATGCGAAAAAAAGCGAAAAAATATCGATCGGCGTCAGACAGGCGGATATCCGGCTTATGCCGGCTCCGTCCTGTTGTCTGATGATGCATGCTTTTCTTGTTCCGGGATAGGGCCTTTGCCGACCTTGGCATATTGGTACAGCGGGATATCGTAGATGGCGATGTCGCTGCCGGGCAGGGCATCCTGGTCAAAGGCATCAAGATGGCGGTACTCATTCATTTTCTGCCGGATGAGCGCCGTCGCTGCATCCACTTCGCGCTTTTCCACGCTCAGCAGAAGGATCATGTTTCCAAAATTCAGGAAGTCCCCGGTGCTGGCGACTTCGGTTATCGCATATCCTGCGGCGCGCAGATCCTGCGAGAGCCTTTCGCCGAATTCTCCGCTGACAATCAGCCACAGTAAGTTCATGAATGGATCACCTCTGTAATCATCATAACACAGAATGGCACGGGCAGCGGAATAATTTTGCATGGACATTCCATACTGAGAGTGAATCGTCAGGAGGGATGAATATGAATACAGCATGTGCAGAAGAGCTGAATCAGCTGTTGAAAGGGACGCATATGGGCGCTTCCTTGTTTGAGGATCTGAAAGCCAATGTCAGAGACGATCAGCTCAGGCGGCTCATCGATGATTGCTTGAAGCGCTTGCGCAAGCATGAGGAGCTGCTTACGCATCATGTCGAGCTGATGCAGGAGGAGCCAAGCGAAGACAGCGGCTTCTTCGGGACGCTCAGCGAACTGGGCGCCATGGTGCGGCAGGCGATGCTCGATGAGCGCGAGCTGGTGAACGAGTGCATGAGGTATATGGAATCTGCCATCAAGGCGTTGAATCAGTTTGAGCAGAAGCAGCTCATCATGGAGCCGATGGTCCAGCGCAGCCTGTATTACATGCGGGACGACTACATGATCATCTACCATGCTTTTCATCAGTATGCACTGCTTCATGCGGACTGAATGGGCCTGATATGGTATAATGGGAGGCAGAGCGAAGAAGGGAGAGATCGAGATGAAAGTGGAGGAACGCTTTTTGAATTATGTGAAGATCGACACGCAGTCTGACGAGCATTCAGACAGTGTGCCGACGACGGCCAAGCAGCTGGATCTGGCCAGGGTGCTGGTGAAGGAGCTGAAGGAGATCGGCGTGGAGGACGCGCATGTGGATGAATATGGGATCGTCTATGGCAGCGTGAAGGCCAATGCGCCGGGGTATCCTTCCATCGGCCTCAACGCGCATATGGATACGGCGACGGATCTGAGCGGGGCAAATGTAAGGCCGCGCATCATCGAGAACTATGATGGCGGGGCGATCACGCTGAATCCGGAGGTCATCATGGATCCTGCGGCGTTTCCGGTGCTGCGCAAGCATGTTGGAGAGGATCTGATCGTGACGGATGGCACTACGCTGCTGGGAGCGGATGACAAGGCCGGCATCGCCATCATCATGCGCGCCCTGCAGGAAATATTGGAAGAAGGCTGCGAGCATGGAGAGATCCATGTGGCCTTTACCCCGGATGAAGAGGTGGGAAAAGGCGCCGAGCACTTTGATGTCGAGGGCTTCCATGCGGATTTTGCCTATACGGTGGACGGCGGAGGCATCGATGAGATCTGCTATGAGAATTTCAATGCCGCACAGGCAGAGATCGTCATCCACGGCAGGAGCATCCATCCGGGAACGGCCAAAAACAAGATGGTGAATGCTTCGCTGCTGGCCATGCAGTTTCATTCGATGCTGCCGGTAGAGCTCAATCCGGCATATACGGAAGGCTATGAAGGCTTCAATCATCTGACGCATATGGAGGGAGAGTGTGAAAAAGCGACGCTCACCTACATCATCCGCAATCACGATGATGAGAAGTTTGCGGCGCAGAAGGCGCAGTTCACCGCGATCTGTGACTATCTCAACGATCGTTATGGCGAGGGGACCTTCGAGCTGACGATCACGGATCAGTATCGCAACATGCGTGCCTATATCGAAAAGGATATGTTCGTGGTCGATCTGGCGCGGAAGGCCATCGCGGCAGCCGGCCTGACCCCGAGATCTGTGCCGGTGCGCGGGGGAACAGACGGCGCCACGCTGACGTATATGGGACTGCCTTGCCCGAATTTCGGGACCGGCAGCTACAATCACCATGGAAAATATGAGTTTGCCTCTATTCAGGAGATGCGGACGATGGTGAAGATCATCCGCAATGTGCTGATGATGGCCAAGGACAGCAAATAAAAGAAGCGCCTGCGCGCTTCAGACGATGATGAGGCCGAGGATGCGGGAAAGCTCGAGCGCCTGATCATCACGGACGCTGAGCCCCTTCAGACAGTCGGGCGAGACGAGGATGCCTTCGATCTCGTCGCTTTCAAAATGCAATGAAGACAGCGAGGTCGAGGCGAATTCGCTGCGCTGCAGCCTGCAGGACAGAAACTGCAGGCTTTTATGCGTGCAGTTGGAAAAGCCGGATTCCTTGAGGGAGCACGCGTGAAAGCGGCAGCGGGAAAACTGACTGCCGCCAAAGCCGGCATAGTCCATGGCGCACTCTTCGAAAGAGACGTCGCGCAGCGTGCTTTGGATCAGGTCGACGCCGATCATGCGGCAGTGCAGGAACTGGCAGCGGAAGAAGCGGGATCCGCTGAGGTCAGCGCTGGAAAAGTCGCAGCCTTCGAAAATGCAGTCCAGAAACTCGCTTTTGCCTTGCGCTGCGGAGAAGTCACAGCGGACAAACTGGCAGGAATCGGCGTGCAGGGACTCTGCGGGCGCCTGCAGGGCGTGAAATGAGCGGCCATAGAGCAGGCCGTGTTCATTCAGCGCGCCGGCAAAGCTGTCGGCCTGCGCATGGGTGCGGCATCGCGGCGCCTGCGGGAGATCATCTTGTTTTTTCATATCGTTCCCCTTTCCGTTTGTCTTCATTATATAAAGCGGCCGCCGGAAAGAAAAGGAATTTTGCTTTAGGCAGCGCGCAGAATCATGTATAATGGGTCTTAGAGTCTGAGGAGAGATGAACATGGAACTGATGGAAACGGTGGCACGCCGGCTGCAAGTGCAGCGTGCCCAGGTGCAGGCAGTGATGACGCTGCTGGAGGAAGGCAGCACGGTGCCCTTCATCGCCCGCTATCGCAAAGAGCGGACAAAGGGGCTGGATGAAGAGGCCATCCGCCAGATCCAGGAGATGGTTCATGCGCAGCAGAAGCTGGAACAGCGCAAGGCGGATGTGCTGAGGCTCATCGATCAGCAGGGAAAGCTGGATGAGGAGATCAAAGCGGCTGTCGAAGCGTGCGAAAAGCTCTCGCAGGTGGAAGACCTGTACCGCCCTTATCAGCAGAAGCGCAAGACCCGCGCCGGCGTGGCGATCGCCCGGGGACTGCAGCCGCTGGCCGAGCATATCTTGTCGCATGGGGATGCGTCAGATCTGATGACGCAGGCTCAGCGTTATGTCGGGGACGAGGTCAGCGACGCGCAGGCGGCCGTGCAAGGGGCGCAGGACATCATCGCGGAAATGGTCAGCGATGATGCGAAGGTGCGCGGCCTCATCCGCACCGAGATGGAGCGCTTCGGCACCATCGTCACCAAGGAAAAGAAGGATCACGGGGATGAACGGCATGTCTATGCGATGTATTATGCGTACAGCGAAAAGGTGAATCGCATACAGCCGCACCGCATCATGGCCATCGAGCGGGCCGAGCGGGAAAAGGTGATCACGGTCAGCATCGAGATCGATGAAGCGCGGATCGCTGAGCGAGCGCTGCGTATGTATGCCAAAGGGCATGGGTCGATGCGCGCGATCATTTCGGACGCGGTGAAAGACGGATTGACGCGGCTGGCTTTCCCGGCGGTGGAACGCGAGGTCAGGCGCACGCTGTATGCGCATGCGCAGGAATCCAGCATCGATGTCTTTTCCATGAACGTGGAGCGGCTGCTCTCTCAGCCGCCGCTGCGGGACAAATGGATCCTTGGGTTTGACCCTGCCTTCCGCACCGGCTGCAAGCTGGCGGTCGTCGATCCGACCGGGCGCATGTGCGAGGTGAGCGTGATCTATCCGCATCCGCCCAAGGCAAAGGTGAAGGAAGCGCAGGAGGAGCTGTGCCGCCTGGTGCGGAAGTATGGGATCGATGTCATCGCCATCGGCAATGGCACGGCGTCCAGGGAGAGCGAGGCATTTGTCGCTGAGGTCATCCGGACCCATCAGCTGCATACGTCCTTTACCCTGGTGAGCGAGGCCGGGGCCAGCGTCTATTCTGCCAGTCCGCTGGCCAAGGAGGAATTCCCGCATCTGCAGGTGGAGCAGCGTTCGGCCGTATCGATCGCCAGGCGCATCATCGACCCGCTGGCTGAGCTGATCAAGATCGATCCGCAGTCGCTCGGGGTAGGGCAGTATCAGCATGACCTCAGCCAGACACGGCTGAAGGAACGGCTCGATTTTGCCGTCAGCAAAGTGGTCAACCGCGTCGGGGTGGACATCAATACAGCGTCGGCGCAGCTGCTTCGGCATGTCTCGGGCCTCAATGCCGTCAGCGCCCGCAATATCGTCGCTTACCGGGAGGAGCACGGTTCGATCCGCTCTCGCCGGGAGATCAAGAAGGTGCCGCGTATCGGAGAGCGCTCTTATGAACAGGCCGCGGGCTTTCTGCGTGTGCGCGATGGAGAGGAACGCATGGATGCGACGGCCATCCATCCGGAAAGCTATGCCCTGGCCCGCCAGGTGCTGACACAGATGGGTCTGGCAGAAACGGACATGGGCACGGCAGCTGCCCGGGAAAAGGCGGCGCAGGCCGATGCGCGGCAGCTGAGCGAAGCGCTGGGCAGCGACCCTTATACGATCCAGGATATCCTGGATGCCATCGCCGCCCCGGCCAGAGATTACCGCGACCGCTATCCGCAGGCATTGCTCAAGAGCGGCGTGCTGGAGCTCAGCGATCTGCATGAGGGTGAAGAGCTGCAAGGGACGGTGCGCAATGTCGTCGATTTCGGCGCATTCGTTGACATCGGCCTGCATGAAGACGGCCTGGTGCACATCTCCAAGATGAGCAAGAAGCGGATCCGGCATCCGGGCGAACTGGTGTCTGTGGGCGACATCGTCACCGTCTGGGTGTGCCATATCGATGAGGAGAGGGGAAAAGTGCAGCTGTCACTGCTGCCGCCCCGGGAGGAAAGAACATGAACATCACCGTATCACAGCCGTTCCCCTTCGAGATCGAAGGCTTAGGGACGATCATGGATTATGTGGAGGATCGTTTCCTCTTCATCGTGAAGGATGAGTTCTGGAGCGAGGAAGAAAAAGCGATGCTCATGCAAGAGCCGATGGAAGTCGCTCTCTATTACCGTTATGACGTCGCCGTGTTCCTGGTGAGCGGCGGCGATATCGACACCAGCGATTTTTATTTCAATGTGCAGGAGTGCGAATGGAAGGAGCAGCTGCTTTCCTCAACGACACTGCAGGCCAGCCTCATCCTGCTCAATCAGGACAATATCGTGTGCTGCCGCAGGGATGTGACTTTCCCGAAGGCAGACTCACAGCAGATCATCCAGCTGCTGCGGGAACAAAATGAGGTGCGTTATCACGAAGGGGAATTCGACGTCAACGCACAGGGGCTCATGAGCGCGCTGCAGCCCTTTGAGATGCAGGAAAAAGCGACGGTCAGCATGAAGTTTTGAATGAGGCGGGGAATGACCTCGCCTTTGTTGTGTTTTTTTCCAAATTAAAGTATACTGTATTCAATCTGAAATGAATGGAGGTACGGTGATGAACGCTGTGGTAAGTGTAATCGGAAAGGACCGTGTCGGTATCCTGGCACGGGTGAGCACGGAATGTGCCAACGCCAACGCCAATGTGCTGGAGGTGACACAGACGCTGCTGCGCGATACGTTCGCGATGACGATGCTGGTGGATATCGATCACATCAGCATGGAGCTGAGCGAATTTGTTACGCATATGGAGCAAGTCGGAAAGGAAATGGGTCTGGTGATCCATGTGATGCATGAGGATATCTTTAATTCCATGCACCGGATCCAGGGGTAAGGCGCATGATCAGTTCAAAGGATGTGCTGGAAACCATCAAGATGATCGATGAGGAGTATCTCGACGTCCGCACGATCACCATGGGGATCTCGCTGCTTGACTGCGCAGATGCGGACATCGACCGTTCCTGTGAGAAGATATATCGCAAGATCACCACGATGGCCAAGGATCTGGTCAAGGTAGGCAATGACATCGGCAGGGAATATGGCATTCCCATCATCAATAAGCGGATCTCGGTCACGCCGATCGCCATGCTCGTCGGCGTGAGCGGCGGCGATCCGCTCAAGTATGCGCTGACGCTGGAGAAGTGCGCGCAACAGACCGGCGTGGATTTCATCGGCGGCTTCAGCGCCCTGGTGCAGAAGGGCTTTTCCGCGGGAGACAAGGCGCTGATCGAAGCCATCCCGCAGGCCATGGCGCAGACCGATCACATCTGCGCTTCGGTCAATGTGGGCAGCACGAAGGCCGGCATCAACATGGACGCGGTGCGCATGATGGGCGATGTGGTGAAGAAGGCGAGCGAGCTGACCGCGGAGCGCAACTGCATCGGTTCGGCGAAGATCGTCGTCTTCTGCAATGCGCCTGAGGATAACCCGTTCATGGCGGGCGCCTTCCATGGCGTAGGCGAGGCAGACTGCGTGATCAACGTCGGCGTCAGCGGTCCGGGCGTGGTGCGCGCGGCGCTGGAAAAGGCGCCGAAGGATCTGCCGATGAATGAACTGGCCGATCTCATCAAGCGCACGGCGTTCAAGATCACCCGTATGGGCCAGCTGGTAGGCAGCGTGGCGAGCGAGCGTCTGCAGGTGCCTTTCGGCATCGTCGATCTGTCGCTGGCGCCTACGCCTGCGGTAGGCGATTCGGTCGCTTACATCCTCGAAGAGATGGGCCTGGAAACCTGCGGCGCTTATGGAACGACCGCCTGCCTGGCCATGCTCAATGATGCGGTGAAGAAGGGCGGCGTCATGGCCAGCTCCTCGGTCGGCGGACTGAGCGGCGCCTTCATCCCGGTCTCTGAGGATGCCGGCATGATCGCCGCTGCGGAAAAAGGCGTGCTGACGCTGGAAAAGCTGGAAGCGATGACGGCGGTATGCAGTGTCGGGCTCGATATGGTCGTGGTCCCGGGCGATGTGAGCGCAGAGCTCATCTCCGGCATGATCGCGGATGAGGCAGCCATCGGCATGGTCAACTCCAAGACGACGGCGGTCCGTGTCATCCCGGCCATCGGCCGCAAGGAAGGCGATCAGCTGAACTTTGGCGGACTGCTGGGCTATGGCCCGGTCATGAAGATGAATCCGGCAGACAACAGTGTCATGATCCATCGCGGGGGAAGGATCCCTGCGCCGCTGCAGAGCTTGAAAAACTGATCTCATGGACAGTCGGAGCATATCCGCTGTCCTTTTTTATGCGGACGGATGATCGTTTGCGCGCCGCAAAGGCCGTTGAACAGGCGGCGATGTGTGCGTGCAGGAAGAGCTTTTGCATATTGCGTGTCATTCTGCTTTATTTTTACGGGGATTATGCTAAAATGATGTGGTCAAAAAAGGATGTGAAACTATGCTGGAAATCAGAAATCTCTCCTTCGAGGTCGAAGGAAAGAAGATCCTCAACGATATCAGCCTGCAGTTTACCGAAAATGCCTTCACGGTGATCACCGGGCCAAACGGCGGCGGAAAGTCAACGCTGGCGAAGCTCATCATGGGCATCGAAAAGCCTACGGCAGGCGCCATCCTTCTGGATGGAAAGGACATCACGGCGTGCAGCGTGGATGAGCGTGCCCGGCTGGGCATCGGCTACGCATTTCAGCAGCCGCCCCGCTTTAAGGGGATGAGCGTGCGCCGTCTGCTCGAGCTGGCGCATGGCCGCCCGCTGGAGGAAGAAAACTGCATCTCTTATCTGAGCGATGTGGGACTGTGCTCCCGCGATTATCTCGACCGCGATGTGGATGCCTCATTGTCCGGTGGAGAAGTGAAGCGCATCGAGATCGCTACGCTGCTTGCGCGCGAACTGAAGGTGAGCATCTTCGATGAACCGGAAGCCGGCATCGATCTGTGGAGCTTCTCCCGTCTGGTGGACACGTTCCGCGCCCTGCATGAGAAGAAGAAACAGGATATCCTGCTCATCTCGCATCAGGAGCGCATCATGCAGCTGGCAGATGAGATGATCGTCATCGAGAATGGCGCAGTGAAAGCGCGCGGCAGCCGGGAAGAGATCCTGCCGACGCTGCTCATGGATTTTGAGCCATGCGGCATCAACAGAAAGGCAGGTGCATGAACATGCTGAATCAGACGGAAAAAGGACTGCTGCAGGAAATTGCGGGCATCAGCGGCTTCATGCCGGGATCTGCCTTCAACCTGCGGGCCAACGGCATGGGCGTGGAACGTCATTCCACCCCGAATATCCAGATCCGCCAGAAGGCCGACAAGCCCGGTATCGACATCATCGTCGCGCCGGGAACGATCGGGGAACAGGTGCATATCCCGGTCATCCTGACGGACAGCGGCATTCACGATCTGGTCTATAATGATTTTTATATCGGGGAAGGCGCAGATGTGGAGATCATCGCCGGCTGCGGCATCCACAATGACGGCTGCGACACCTCGCAGCACGATGGCATCCACACGTTCCATATCGGTCGCAATGCCCGCGTGGTCTATACCGAAAAGCACTATGGCGAGGGCAATGGCGAAGGGGAGCGTATCCTCAATCCGACGACCAATATCTATATGGAAGAGGGAAGCTTTGCCCAGATGGACATGAGCCAGATCCGCGGCGTGGACTCCACTGAGCGCAAGACATATGCCAAGCTGGGGCCGAAGGCCAAGCTGGTGATCAACGAGAAGCTGATGACGCATGGCAGACAGCATGCGCTCTCTGATGTGAGCGTCGATCTGGATGGGGAAGACAGCGTGCTGCAGATCGTATCGCGTTCTGTCGGCAAGGATGACTCCGTGCAGGTGTTCCATCCGATCGCCCGCGGCAACAGCAAATGCCGTGCGCATGTGCAGTGCGATTCGATCCTGATGGGCAATGCGAAGATCTCCTCGATCCCTGAGATCGCGGCGAATCATGTGGATGCGCAGGTCATCCATGAGGCGGCCATCGGCAAGATCAACAGCGATCAGCTGATCAAGCTGCAGACATTCGGATTGAGCGAGGAAGAAGCGGAGCAAGTCATCGTAGACGGATTCTTGAAATAACGGGCTGTGTGCGCACAGCCTTTTTTGCGAGGGGGATGGACATGAAGCATCGGCGGATGATCGTCTTTATCTACCTGCTGCTCAGTGTTGCCGCATATGTATTGTTTGCCCACTGGATGTGGGACGGCGGCACATTGGGCATGCTCGATCCGGCTGAGGCAGGCGTGCTGCTGCTTCTTTATTATCTGCTTACGGCAAGCATCCTGACTGTCATCTTGCTGTGGGCGAGACGGCTGAGCCGGTCGCCAAAGGAAGATGTGCGGATCATTGCGGAACTGGAAGCAGAGATCGAACATGAGCGTCAGTATCTGCGGCAAGTGCGTGCGCAGAAAGACAAGGAGACACTGCCGGCATATGTCCATATCCATCAGACCTATTGCGCGGACCCTTATCTGAATGCACTGCTCATCCTCAAACAGGCGCAGGCCGAAGAAAAAGGGGTGAAGCTGGAGATCAGCGGCGGACTGAGACAAGGCACGCGCATCTCCTGTGATGATCTCATCTCCTTGTTTTCCAACTTGCTGGACAATGCTCTGCGTGCTGCGGCAGATGCCGAAACCAAAGTCATCAGCATGCAGATCCATCAAAGCGGCAATATGCTTTCGCTGTCCATTGCCAATCATTTTCGTGCGCAGCACGGTGAGCGAGACTGGCGTCATGGCTTTGGCAGCCTCATCGTACAGGAGATCGCGGAACGCTATGATGGCTGGGTGAGGCGGGAAGTGCAGGATGGGCGCTATATCGTGCAAGTGACCCTGCTGCTGGAAGGAGAGCATGATGATGATTGAGACGATCGCGGCCGACACGATCTTGTCGGTATTCAGCGGGATCTATTACCACATTCTCTGCGTAGAGCATGGTCGGCAGGGGAAAAAGCTGGCGGCATGCGTGCTGAGCTTCATTGCGCTCAATCTGGTGATAGATGTATTTTTCTTGACGCCCACTGCCGCAAACAATCTGATCACTTTTATATTAACTTCTGCTTTTATTCTATTTTGGATCCCATGGCTGTATAATGTCCCCAGAGGCAGGGTCTTGTTATATGTGATGATCCAATATGGGATTTTGCTTCTTATTTCGGTGCTTTTGATCTTAGCTGTTCCCGACCTGATGTTCGTATCTGGACTTGTGTTTGGCACGCTGATCAAAATCATCGTCTATGTGATTGCCTGTCCGATCTGTCTGCGTTTCGTCAAGCGCAGACGCGAATCTGGGATCTTCCTTCTGCCGGTGCTCCTGCCGCTGAGCAATGCAATGTTATTGACTGCTTTTGTCTATCCGGGAAAGATCGAGGTGCTGTGGTATATGCTGTTCTCGCTGATCTATTTCGTGGTGGCGGCATTCAATGGGTATGCGCTGTATCGTTTTGGCGGGAAGATGCAGCGCGGGCATGGCGAAGGGCGGCGGAAAACGCTTGCCGATGAGTATGAGCGGCTGCGGCTGGTATCGCATGATGTACGCAATCATCAGCTGACGATGCAGATCTTGAGGAGCAAAGGAGAGCATCAGCTCGCGCAAGAATATGCAGAGAAGATCGATCAGAAGATCATGGAGGCTTTGAAATAATTTTCAGAAAATAGAATGAAAATCGTGCGTACTTTTGGGCGAATGGTATTGCAATTATCGCAGAGTTGTGTATAATAGTCGTATAAAGACGGTGAACAGAAGGAGTAATCCTGAAAAAGCTGCTTCAGAGAGTCCGCGGATGGTGCGAGCGGATGGGCGAGTAAGGGTGAACGTGTCTGGGAGTCGATCGGGCGAAGCGAAGCCGAGCCCGTATCCGTGAGCCTGACGTTAAAAGGGAAGAGTGCTGCTGCATTTGTTTGCAGTGGAAGCAGGGTGGTACCGCGAACGATTTCGTCCTTTGCATTGGCAGAGGGCGTTTTTTTGTAGATGCAGCTCTGTCAGAACCGTCAGCGGATTATCGATCCGTCATGAATTTGCGAGAGCGCAACAGCGAAAAGGGAGGAAATGAAGATGAAACTGAAGAAGATGATGATGAGCGGCTTATGTGCATGCCTGATGCTCGGCACGCTGGCTGGCTGCGGAAGCGCGCAGGGAGACGATGCGCAGAGCGAAGATCCGACGGTGATCCTGGTCGGCGTATCTCCAGATTATCCGCCGTATGAGTCACTGGACAGCGACGGCAACATCGTCGGTTTTGATGCCGACATGCTGGTCGAATTGGAAAAGTATATGAATGAGGACGGCGGAAATTATGATCTGCAGTTCCGCCAGATGGAATTTAACGCGATCCTTTCTCAGCTGCCGGCCAAGCAGCTGGACATGGCCATCTCCGGCTTCACGTATGATGAGGAACGTAAGGTCGCCTGGTCTGATCCGTACACGGCGACGGCACAGGTAGCAGTCATGCCGAAAGATACGGAGATCACGAGCGTGGATGATCTGAAGGGTAAGACGATCGCGGCGCAGACGGCGTCTACCGGTGAAAAGGCGGCCAATGAGATCGAAGATGCGAACGTGCAGTCGATCTCGGATGTCAAGGTCATCTTCAGCGGCCTGGCTTCCGGACAGTATGACGCGGCAGTGGTCGACCTTGCCGTGGCGAAGAACTATGTGGATAGCGGCGACTATGTGATGCTGGATGAGACGCTGATGGATGAGAAAAACTATATCATCACCTATGAAGGCAATGATGAGCTGCTGGAGAAGGTCAACGCGGCGCTGGAGAAGTTCATGGCATCCGATCGTTATGTGGAGCTGTGCGACCAGTATGGCGTAAAGGCGCTGGAAGAATAGTTCAAGGAAAAATCAGAAAGGAAAGGGACAGCAATGTTTAGTGCAATGGGTGAAGTCCTCACTTCCGAGAACCTGATCTTTCTGTTAAAAGGGGCAGGACTTTCACTTGCGATGGCAGTGCTGTCCCTTTTGATCGGTCTGGTTCTGGGGACGCTGGGGGCATCGGCGAAAATATCTAAAAATCGGATCCTGCGCTGTATCGGCAATGTCTACGTGGAGATCATCCGCGGCACGCCGATGCTGCTGCAGATCCTCATCTTGTTTGCGGTGGTGCCGCTGATCTACATGGAGATCACCGGGGAACGCCTGGTCATGAATGTGTTTTTGATCGGTGTCATCGCCATGGGCATCAACAGCGGCGCTTATGTGACCGAACTGATCCGCAGCGGCATCAACGGTGTGGACAAAGGTCAGTGGGAAGCGTGCGAGACGCTCGGCCTCACGCGCGGGCAGACGATGAAGCTGGTCATCCTGCCGCAGGCGTTCAAACGCATCGTACCGCCGCTGGTCTCTGAGTTTGTCACTTTGATCAAGGATTCATCGCTCGTGTCCACCATCGGTGTGGTGGAGCTGCTGAAGAGCGCGCAGGTGCTGGGCGGAAATTATGCGGACCTGATGAGCCCGCTGATCATTGCCGGCGTGATGTATCTCATCATGACGCTGAGCATTGCCTACCTGGCGCGTCATCTGGAAAGGAGGCTGGCGGAAAGTGATTAAGGTAGATCATATCACCAAACAGTTCAAGCAGCTGAAGGCGGTCGATGATGTTTCTCTGGAAATCGAAAAGGGAGAGATTGTCTGTCTGATCGGTCCTTCAGGCAGCGGCAAGAGCACGGTGCTGCGCTGCATCCATGGACTGGAGAAGCCGGAAAAGGGAGAGGTCTACATCGATGGGCAGCTCCTCGATCCCAGCAAGCCGGACTATATGACCTTGCGCCGCCGCATGGGCTTTGTGTTCCAGCATTTTCATCTGTTCCCGAACATGAGCGTGATGGATAATCTGACTCTGGCGCAGATCCAGGTGATGAAGAAGACGAAGGAAGAAGCGGAGAAGACTGCCGCAGATTTGTTGAAGCGTGTCGGTCTGCTGGATAAGCGTGATGAATATCCAAGCAAGCTCTCCGGCGGACAGAAGCAGCGTGTAGCGATCGCCCGCGCGCTGTGCATCAATCCGGAAGTGATGCTGTTTGACGAACCGACCAGCGCCCTCGACCCGGAAATGGTCGTGGAAGTGCTGGATGTCATGAAGGAATTGGCGCATCAGGGCATGACGATGGTCATCGTGACCCATGAGATGGGCTTTGCCAAGGAAGTGGCTACTCGGATGGTCTTTTTGGAAGATGGGAAGATCGTGGAGGAAGGAAACACGAAGGAGTTCTTTGAACATCCAAAGAGCGCGCGTGCGCAGGACTTCCTCAGCAAGGTGATGCACTGATGAAGATCGATCAGTTTGCCGTCGAGGGCTGGATGACAGACCACGAAAACTGCTGTGAATACAATATGGCGGACAGCTGCTGCGCGGCGCTCACCGTGCGCTCGCTGTTGGATCTTGCGGGCGATGAGGAAAAGCTGAAGGATATCGTGCTGGATTATGGCCCGATCACCGGCTCCCTCGCGCTGCGCCGGCAGATCGCGTCGCTTTATGAATATGACGATCCCGGCAGCGTGACGCTGGCGCATGGCTGTATCAATGCCAATGAGCTGGTGCTGATGACCTTGCTGGAGGCGGGCGATCATGTGGTGACGCTCGTTCCGACTTATCAGCAGCTCTATTCGTTTCCGGAGTCGATCGGCTGTACGGTCACGAAGGTCGCGCTGAATGAGGAGGATGGCTGGCAGCCGGATCTGCAGGCAATCTGCGAAGCCGTGACGCCGCGCACCCGGCTCATCTGCCTCAACTTTCCCAATAATCCCACGGGAACTTGTCCGGACCGCACTTTTCTGGAGGCGCTGTGCGCGTTCTGCGCGCCCAGAGGGATCTGGATCCTGTGTGACGAGGTGTATCAGGGGCTCGTTCCGGAAGCGGAATGCAGCGTCTCTGATCTGTATGCGCGCGGGGTGAGCACATCGTCCATGTCCAAGACGATGGCGCTGGCCGGTCTGCGTATCGGGTGGATCCATGCCCGCGATGCGCAGCTGCTGCAGCGGATCAATGCGCGCAGGGATTATCATGTGATCAGCGAGAGCGCGCTCATCGACGCGCTGGCGCAGATCGCGTTTGCGCACCGAGAACAGATCATGGAGAGAAACCGGCGCATCGTACAGGAGAACCGCCGTATCCTGCATGAATGGCTGGAAGGGGAGCCGCTGGCGGACTGCGTCATCCCGCGATGCGGGACGGTCTGCTTCCTGCAGGTACATCTGGATATGCCTTCTGCGCAGCTGTGTGAGCAGCTGCAGGCGGATACCGGCGTATTCTTTGCGCCTGGGTCATGCTTTGGTGTCGAAGGACATCTGCGGCTCGGTCTGGGGATAAACAATACGGTGATGCGGGAAGGGCTCAGCCGCCTGTCCCGCTGGCTGCATCAGAAGAGCTGAACACGGTCATGCCCGCGGGCATGGCCGTTTTGAGAAATGTATCAAAAATGTAAGGTAGCGATGGCTTTCGAGATGCCCTCTTTACATTGCGGCGCAGCTGTGCTAGCCTACAGTTAAAGGCGTAAACAGATGAATAGGTGAGATGGAATGAACAACAAAAAACGGTTACAACAGACCGCGGCAGCTGTGATCATAGCTGCCGCTTGTGTGCTTTTTCTCTGGCATTTTCAGGATGAAGATGCGCGCAGGGAAACAAGCGTGAACGGCCAGACGGCCGCTTTGCTCGAGCAGCGCGCATCGGCTTACACGAGCGAGGATGTGTATGCGCGCCGCGCGCAGCTCAAAGAGGAGCAGGAGCGAAAAGCAGAGGCTTCCCAGCCAAAGCCGCCCGTCGAACAGGCCCCGCCGGAAAACGTGCAGGAGGGAGCTTCGCAGGATATCGCTGCGCGGTTTTCCGGTTCGCTGGTCATCGGCGACTCGATCGCTGAGGGATTGCTGGCCTATGGCGTGCTGAATGAAGCAGAATGCATCGGCGTCAGAGGATTGCGCATCGATCAGCTGGATCAATACATCGATGAGATCGCGCGCCGTTCTCCTGCCGTGCTCTTCCTGGAATTCGGCATGAACGATCTGGAATACTGGCAGGGAAACGCAGAGCAGTTCGCGCGTGTCTATCAGGAAAAGCTCGATATGCTGATCAGCCGTTTCCCGCAGATGCGCATTTATGTCAATTCGGTCCTGCCGATCTCTCAGCAGGCGATCGCGCAGACGCCGGCCAATGGCAGCTGGTCAGCATATAATGCCAGCCTGTCAGCGCTTTGCGCGCAGAAGGGCGTGATGTATATCGACAATGGCAGCATCCTGCTCTCGCTGGCACAGCCATTTGAACAGGACGGCATCCATCCGCGTCCGGATTACTATCCGCTGTGGGCACAGCATATGGCAGACAGCGCAGGATTGTAGGTGATGAAGATGAAAAAGACCGTATATCTCATCCTGGCGCTGGTCATGGCGGCGCTGCTGGCTCTCCCGTTTGCCCGCGGGACTGCCGCGGTGAGCGCACAGGAGCTGCAAGCGGCGCTGGCGCCGGCAGCCGAGGAGGAAGGCATGGAACAAAAGGATGAAGGACAGCTGTGCACGCTGCTTCAGATCCGCAGCGATGCCTATGAAGAAGCAGTGTATTTCGGCGCGCCTTCGTATATGGATGTCGAGGAGATCATCATCCTCTATTCTCCTTCGCATAAAGGTGAGCTGCTCGAGAAGATGCAGGAACATATCGAGCGGCAGATCACGGCATTCAAGGGATATGGGGAACAGCAGACCCGTATGCTGGAAAAGGCCGAGGTCAGCGTTATCGGCAATTATGCGGTATGTGTCGTCAGCGGCAGCAGTGAGCTGATGCAGATCGTGCGGGCCGCATTGAGGTGATCGCGATGGAATTTCATACCTTGCTTTTCTTGTTTCGCTGGCTGCCAGTCGTGCTGCTCTTGTATCTGCTGTATTTCAGGACGCATGCCCGGGAAGCTTTCCTGCTCGTGGTCAGCTTGCTGTTCTATGCGTGGGGCGAACCGCTTTATGTCTTCCTGCTGATCGCGCTGGGGGCTGCGCATTATGTGCTCGCCCGCCGGATGAGCGATGAATGGTGGCGCTGGCTCCTTTTGCCGGCGGTCATCGCGGATGTGTTCCTGCTGGTGTATTTCAAGTATTACGGCACCATCCTGGACCAGCTCTCTTCGTTCTTTTCTCTCTCTTATGAGGTCATGCCGATGCCCTCAGGCATTTCGTTCTTCATGTTCTCGCTGCTGTCTTATCTTGCGGATGTCGGGCGCGGCAAAATCGAGCCGGAGCGCAGCCTGTGCCGTTTCCTGCTGTATGTGTCGTTTTTCCCAAAGCTGCTCATGGGCCCGATCATGCGTTATGCGGATTTCCGCATCCAGCTGGAACGGCCTTATGCGCAGCGGGATCAGATGAACAAGGGGGTCTGCCTGTTCATCGCCGGCCTGGCGCAGAAGGTGATCCTTTCGGCCTGGATGGCCGACCTGTTCGCCCGCATGGGACAGCTTCCGCTTTCGTTTGTGAGCGGATGGGGACAGGCAGTCGCTTATTCGCTGCAGCTGTATTTTGATTTCGCCGGCTATTCGCTCATGGCTTTTGGCTTAGCGTCGATGTTCGGCTTCTATGTGCCGGTCAATTTCCGTTATCCTTATCTGTCTGATTCCATCTCGGCATTCTGGCGGCGCTGGCATATCACGCTGGGTGCCTGGTTCCGGGATTATGTGTATATCCCGCTGGGCGGCAGCCGCCGTGGGAAAAAGCGGATGATCATCAGCCTGCTTGCGGTCTGGCTGCTCACGGGTCTGTGGCATGGCATCACGCTGCCGTTTCTGTTCTGGGGACTGTATCATGGCGTGATCGTGCTGGTGGAGCGCTTCAGCGCGAAATGGCGGATGAAGCTGCCGCGCTGGGGAAGGATCGCGATCACGGATCTGCTGGCCGTCATCGGCTGGGTGTTCTTTTTCAGCCCGGATCTCGCTTCGGCGTTTGCCCTGCTGGGCAGCATGTTTGACCTGACATCGATCGATGTTTCGCTGGCAGGCTGGGTGTTCGCCAATTATGGGGCGATGCTCGCGATCTGCCTCATCGGTTGCACGCCGCTGATCCATCGGGCCAATGCCGCGCTGAGCGCGCGTTTTTCCTGGTTCGTCTGGGTCAAGCCGTTTGTGTATACCGCGCTGATGATCCTCTGCATCGCATTCATCATCGGCAGCAGTTATCAGTCGTTCTTATATCGTGCGTTCTAGGAGGTGAGATCATGAAACAGAATGAGTCTTTTCCCTATCTTGCGCTGCTCGTGGTGCTGCTTTGCGCCGGCATGCTCGTTTCGCTGATCCATCCCTCCCGGACGTTTTCCGCAGCGGAGAATCGCGAGCTGCAGCAGTGGGTCATGCCCTGGGAGGCGTCTTTGCTCGATCGAAGCTATCAGGACGCCGCTTCTGCCTTCGTCAGCGATCAGTTCCCGGGTCGGGAAGGCTGGATGCAGATGCGCAGCGATATCTTAGCTGCTCTGCATGATCGGCGAGTGGAAGATGTGTATATCGCAGAGGATGATTCGCTGATCCAGGCCTTTGTCCCGCAGATGACGCTGGCTGCTGGACAGGTGCAGGCAGTGAATGAGTTTGCCGCGGAGCATGCGGACATGGATGTCTCTTTGCTGCTGGCTCCGACACGCATCGCATTTGCGGAGGACACCATCTCGCGCAATCCGCAGGAACCGCTGCAGCAGGATGTGCATGCGCAGCTGATCGATGCGCTGGATGAGCAGGTGAGAGCGGTCGATGTGTGGGATGCGCTGCGATCGCATCAACAGGAAGCCATCTATTTCCGCAGCGATCATCATTGGACCCCGCTGGGGGCGAAATATGCCGCGGAGGTCTTCCTGGATCAGCCGCTGGATGCGTTCACGAGCGTGGACGCGGTGTCTGGCTTCTATGGCTCGCTGGCACGGCAGATCGCCTGGACACACACGCAGGATGATCTGCAGCTGCAGCTGCCGAAAGAGGAGACGCCGTACACGGTGGAGGATCCTTCAGCTGACACGACGTCGACGACATTGTATGCGCAGGATGCGCTTTCTTCCGCAGATCCGTATACGGTGTTCTTCGGCGGAAACGCGCCGCTGCTTCGCGTGGACAGCGCCTTGGCCAACGGCAAGCGGCTGCTCGTCATCAAGGACAGCTATGCCAATGCATTCATCCCGTATCTGATCCCGTATTATGAGGAGATCGTGATCGTGGATCCGCGTTATTATTATGATGATCTTGACGAACTGATCGAAAGCGAGGAGATCAGCGAAACGCTGTTTTTGTTCAACATGAACACATTCTGCACAGATGATTCGCTGCAGCAGATGCTCGGCCGGTGAAAAAAGGTTGCCTGAAAACCGCTTTCATCGTACAATGAAATCAATTACAGGAGGACAGGGGAATGAATAGACGAAGATTGACCGGATTGTGCCTCATCGCGGCGCTGCTGCTGATCCCGGCCGTCGTGCATGCGGATGTGGGCAATTCGTTTTCAGGAGGATCCGGCTATAGCGGCGGAGGATACAGCGGCGGAGGATATTCCGGCGGCTCTGGCCTTGGCGGCATGTTCTTCTTCATGGGCGGCGGAGGCGGAAGCATCCTCGGCGCCATCATCATGATCTTGATCATCGTGGCATGGGCATATTTTTCCAAGAATACCCAGAACAGCAGAAGGCAGGACACGCCTTATCAGGGCGGCGTGAGCCATCGGATCTGCAATGAGACGGCGGCAGTCAGCGCCTTGCGTGAGATCGACCCGCAGTTTTCGGTCGAAGGCTTCAAGAGCTTTGCGTCCGAGGTATACCTGACGCTGCAGGAGGCGTGGGAGGCGAAAGAATGGCGCAAGGTCCGCCCGTTTGAGAGCAATTCGCTGTTCAACATGCACAGCCATCAGATCCAGGAATATATCGACAGCGGAAAGACCAACCATCTGAACATGCAGAATGTGCGCAGCATCACCATCGCGGACTTTCATGCGGATGGCGCGCGGGAGGTGCTCAGCGTAAAGCTGGAAGCAAGCCTGCTGGACTATACCACGGATGATGAGAGCGGCGAGGTGCTGGAGGGCAGCAAGACGCAGTATCAGCATCGTTTCTATTATCTGGAATTCATCCGTTCCGCCGGGGTGAAGACGGCGGCGGAAAAGGATCCGCAGATCACCAACTGTCCCAACTGCGGTGCGCCGACACAGGTGACGAGCAGCGGAGAGTGTGAATACTGTCACTCAGTGATCACCAACGGTGATTTTGGCTGGGTGCTGAATCAGTACATGGCCTGGTAAAGGAGGAATGAGCAATGGGACTGATCCGTGCCGCATTTGACGCGGCGAAGACGACGCTGGCTGACCAGTGGATCGAATATTATTACTGTGATTCGCTCAGCAATGAGGTGTTGCTGAAGAAGGGCGAAAAGGTCGTTACTTCCGGCAGCAACACGAAGGCGAGCCCCAATATCATCACCAATGGCAGCGGCTTCGCCGTCAATGAGGGACAGGCGCTGCTGATCGTGGAGGATGGAAAGATCATCGAGTTTTCCGCAGAGCCCGGGCGGTTTACCTGGGAATCCTCCAGTGAACCAAGCCTGTTTGACAATGGCTTCCAGGGCCTGAAGGATTCTTTCCGCATTTTTGGCAAGCGCTTCACGATGGGCGGCACGCCGGGAAAGGATCAGCGCGTGTATTTCGTCAACCTCAAGGAGATCATCGACAACAAGTTTGGCAGCGCTTCGCCGATGCCGTATCATGATCCGATGTACCGCAACATCTATATCCGATACTTCGGACAATATACGTTCCGCATACAGGATCCGGTGCGTTTCTATGCTAACCTCAGCGGCAATGTCAGCGATGTATATACGAAGACACAGCTGATGCAGCAGTGTGATGCGGAATTCGTCAACGCGCTGGACACGGCGCTGGCGGAATGCGCGGATCAGGGCTATGTGTTCAGCGATCTGCCGAAGAAGCAGATGGAGATCGCACATTACATGAACGATGCGCTTGATGATGCCTGGAATGAGCGCCGCGGCATGGTGGTCGAGATGGTGGCCATCCAGAAGGTGACGCCGGATGAAGAGAGCCGGCGCCGCATCGAGAAGATCGATGACGCGATCATGATGGGCGATCAGCGTGTGGCGGCCGGACGTCTGGCCGACGCGCAGGCGACAGCCATGGAGAACGCTGCCAGCAATGAGGCCGGCGCCATGAACGGGTTTATCGGCATGGGCTTTGCCCAGCAGGCCGGCGGCATGAACGCGGCAGGCATGTTCAATTCCATGCCGCCGCAAAATGACAATCCGCTGTTTCAGCAGGCAGCGCCGAAGCAGGCATCCTGGACATGCAGCTGTGGGAACGTAAACAACGGAAACTTCTGCAGCAACTGCGGCAAGCCGAATCCCAACGGACCGTGGAAATGTGACTGCGGACAGACGAATACCGGCAATTTCTGCAGCAACTGCGGGAAGAAGAAGCCAGAATAAAAAACGAAAAATGGAAAGACTGATGCGCGGTCTTTCCATTTTTTCGGCTTGATGCCATTACGGATCATCTGGATACGGATGTCTTCAGGCGTTTTCTTTTCGCAGCGAGATGAACTGTGCCATGATCTCCTGGAAATAGGTGAAGGCATCGTCGTAGACTTTGTCGCTTGCGGGATCGACACCGGCGTGCCGCAGCTCATCCAGCGGAGATTCGCTTCCGCCTTTGGTGAGGAATTCGCGGTAAGGAGCGACATTTCCTTTACGGATCTCCTTCACGAAGGAGATGGCGACAGCCATGCCCAGCGTGTACTTGTAGACATAGAAGTTGTAGTAGAAATGCGGCACATAATAGAAACCATATCTCTGCAGATCGTCAACGATGACGGCGTCGCCGAAGTAAGCGCGGTTAAGCTCCAGGCATCGATCGGTGATCGTCTTGGAAGAGATCGGGCGGCGCTGCTCGATCCACTCGTGCAGATCCTTTTCAAACTGCGCGAACATCGGCTGGCGGTAGCAGGTGCCGACAAACTGTTCCATCAGGTTGCTCAGGATATACCGCCGGTATGCGTCGTCATCCGAGGTCTGCAGAAGATGTTCGCTCAGCAGCAGCTCATTGACGGTAGAGGCGACTTCTGCGACGAAGATCTGATATCCTGCCAGCATCGGCCGCTGATGGCGGTGTGAGAAATAAGAATGCAGGGAATGACCCAGCTCATGCGCCAGCGTGCTCAGCGAATCATAGCTGCCGGTGAAATTTGTCAGGATATATGGATTGGAATCATAAGTCCCCCAGGAATAGGCGCCGGTCCGCTTGTCCGGGGACGGGTAGAAATCGATCCAGCGCTCATCGAACGCTTTTTGCAGCAGGGCGGTGTAATCCTCGCCCAGCGGCGCCAACGCCTGCTTCAGGATGTCCAGGCATTCTTCGATCGTATAGCTGATGTCTGTGCTTTGTTCCAGGTCGAGCGAGATATCATATTCGTGGAACTCTTCGATGCCCAGCACGCGCTTCTTCATGGCGAAGTATTCATGCAGGGCGTGGATGTATTTTTCGTTGGCCATATAAAGGATCTTGTCATACAAGGTCTCATCGACGCCATCCTGAAACAAGCTCGCCTGCAGGGCGCTGTCAAAGTGACGTGTCTTGGCATTGAGCACTTGTCCTTTGGCGTTGCCGATGAGCAGGCTGGCGAACGCGTTTTCCAGCTTTTCATATTCGCGGAAATAATGCTCGAAGGCTTGTTTGCGCACACGGACATCCGGGTTGCGCAGGAATTCATGATAGGTCGCTCCGTTGAGGAACTGCTTTTCACCGTTGACCTCCACATCTTCATAGGTGAGCCTGATGCTCTGGAAGGTCTCGTCAGGGACAGCGGCGATCTCATTGACCTCGCTCATGAAGGCTTCCATCTCGTCGCTGAGACGGTGCGGGATGGTGCGGAAGAGCTCTTCCATCGGATAGCGGAAGTCCGCGCACTGCGGCTGCTTCAAATAGGTGCTGATGGTGTCCGCATGGCGGATCAGCTCCAGAGAGACAAAGGTCAGATCAAGCTGTGCCTGCTGCAGCAGATTATTTGCGGCAGCCAGGTTCTGCTGGTTCTGCATGTCCTTTGGCTCGACGTCAGTGCACATCCGCGCATAAACGACCAGATCTTCCAGGCCTCGCTCGAATGTCTCCTGATCATTGAGGAAGGCGATGTAGGTGTCTATGGTATCGCTGATGTGCCCTTTGCGTGCGCACAGCGCCTGCAGCTGAGCCTTGCTTGTGTCCAACTGCGCATCAAAGGCCTCCTGTGAGGCGAATAAGGAACGCAGATCCCAGGTATAACGGATATCGGCTTCATTTCGGTTCATGTGGATTCCTCACTTTCTCACTCCTTAGTATAGCACAAATGTGCAAATGACCACATGCGCATTGCAAATGCGTCCATCGCATGCCATAATAAGAAAAAAGGAGGGATCATTATGGCGACAGCGCATAATGAGGCGGAAAAGGGAGAGATCGCGCGCATCGTGCTCATGCCGGGCGATCCGCTGCGCGCGCGGCATATCGCGCAGACTTATCTGGATCAGCCGGTGCAGTTCAACGCGGTACGCGGCATGCTTGGGTATACCGGGGAGTACCGCGGAAGAAAGGTGTCGGTGATGGGATCCGGCATGGGGATGCCCAGCATCGGCATATATTCCTATGAGCTGTTCCGGTTTTATGATGTGGACGCCATCATCCGCGTCGGCAGTGCCGGCGCCTATGTCAGTGAGCTGAATTTGTTTGATCTGGTGCTCGCGGACAGCGCATGGAGCGAATCGACCTATGCGCTGGCACAGTCGGGAGAATCTCAGGATGTGCAGCAGCCAGATCCGCAGCTTAACGAGATCATCCGCAGCGCCGCGCATAAGCTGCAGGTGCCGCTGCATGAAGGCAGGATCCATTCCAGCGATGTATTTTATCATGAGCAGGATGAGCTGGCGCGTTACCGCAGCCATGGCTGTGTCTGTGTCGAGATGGAGAGCTTTGCGCTCTTTCACAATGCCAGGGTGTGCGGAAAGCAGGCGGCTTGTCTGCTCACCATTTCTGACTCACTGATCAGCGGGGTCCAGACAAGCGCCGCGCAGCGTGAACGCGCTTTTGGACAGATGATGGAGACGGCGCTGGAAAGCGCCTGGATGTGGCAGGAGGACGCATGAACGTCGGCTGTGACATCGTGATGATCTCCCGGGTAAAGGATGCGCTGGCCCATACGCCGGGATTTCCGAATTTTCTGAGCGAACATGAGCGTGCGCAGTTTGAGGCGCTGAAGGGCCAGCGGCAGGCGGAATGGCTGGCCGGCCGGTTTGCGGCCAAGGAAGCCATCGTCAAGGCGATGCACGGTGTTCGGGAACTGCATATCTGCGATATCGAGATCCGCAGCGATGACAGCGGCGCACCGGTGTGCGCGCTGCCGGGGATCCGGTTATCCATTGCGCATGAGCGGGAATATGCGGTAGCTTTTGCGCTATATATCGGATAAACATCAAAAAGGTATTGCACCGTGAGAAAAGGTATGTTATGATATCCCCGCTGATGGCGCGTTGGAGAAACGGTTAACTCACATGCCTTTCACGCATGCATTCACGGGTTCGAATCCCGTACGCGTCACCATGAACAAAATACAGGGGACATCCCCTGCTTTTTTTATGCTGGAAAACCGCCTTGTTCAAAGATGAACTGCAAGATCCCCAGATAGATGCCATAGGCGAAGGAGAACGGATCATCCCGAAGCTTTTGAGCGTCGGATGGGTTAGATAGATAAGCGAGCTCTACCAGGATGGCCGGCATGCTGGTGCGTCTGAGCACATAAAGTGATGCGTTCACGCGCACCAGATTGTCTCTTGTGCCTGCCGTGCGCACCATGTTTTCCAATACGCTCTGCGCAAGTGTCCATGCGATGGATGGTTCCTGATAGACATAGACTTCGCTGCCGTTGACTGCGGGGCTGACGTTGTAATTGCAATGGATGCTGATGAAATAATCGGCGCCCCAGGCATTAGCCATATCGACACGTGTCTGCAGGCTGCTGGCCGTACTGCTCCCTAGCACCTGCTGCGGGTACATGCGGGAAGTACGCACCGCAAAGCGGCAGTCCTGATCGAGCAGGTCAGCGAGCATGTTCCCCACTTCGAAATTGACTGCCTGCTCCTCCAGCCCGTTGGCGGAAGCGCCGGCGTTGACCGTGCCTGGATTATGCCCCTGATCGATGAATATGCGGATCGTCACTTCTGCCCCTCCTCTCTGTATCATCCTATGAAAAAAGGGCAAGCGGTGATGGGCTTTGTTTAGGTCAGCGGGTATGATATGATAGACGAAGTGAGAAAGAAGGGATCGCATGGAACAGATCAGCGTGATCGCAGCAGGCGTCTGTGAACAGCAGAATATGGATTTTGATGCGCAGATGAAGGAGCTGTGCAGCCTTGCGGAGGCCTGTGGGCTCTGCGTGGCAGAAACATTTACTCAGAAACTGTCTTCGCGCAATCCGGCGTCGTATTTCGGAGCGGGCCGTCTGTTGGAACTGAAGGAGCGCCTGGAGGAGCTGGATGTCCATGATGTCATCCTGCTGCATGAGTGCACGCCGGCGCAGCTGCGGACGATGGAGCGGACGCTTGGCGCTCAGGTGAGCGACAGGACCTTGCTGATCCTGAAGATCTTTGCGCAGCGGGCGCGGACAAAAGAGGCGCGGCTGCAGGTGGAGATGGCGATGTGTCAGTATGAGCTTCCGCGTTTGATCGGCGCGCATGCGCATCTGGGCCGGCAGAGCGGCGGCCGCAACAAAGGCAGCGGCGAACAGCAGCTGGCGCTGGATAAGCGTGCGCTGCAGCAGCGGATCAGCGCACTTCGCCGTCAGCTTGCGCAGCTGTCGAAGAAGCAGACGGTCCAGCATGCGTCGCGCAGCCGTTCGCCGTATCCCCGGGTCGCGCTGGTCGGCTATACGAACGCGGGGAAATCGACCATCCTCAATCAGCTGCTCAGCCTGAGCAAGCGCGGACAAAAGAAACAGGTGTTTGCGCAGGACATGCTGTTTGCGACGCTGGATACCAGCGTGCGTCTCATCGATATCCCGCCGCATCAGCCCTTTCTGCTCAGCGATACGGTCGGCTTTCTGAACGACCTGCCGCATACGCTGATCGAAGCGTTCGACGCCACGCTTTCAGAAGCGAAAGAGGCGGATCTGCTGCTGCATGTCGTTGACGCGGCCGACCCGCAGCATGATGTTCAGATGCAGACAACGTTAGATACGCTGCAGAAGATCGGATGCGCGGACAGCGAACGACTGACGGTGATGAACAAGATCGACCGATGTGAAGACATCGCGGCGCATGCCGATGGCGGACGGGTGTGGATCAGCGCCAGCACAGCGGACGACATGGAACTTCTGCTGTGCGCGCTGGATCAGCTCTTCCTTTCCGGGAAAATCGCCTTGACCTGGCTGTTCCCTTATGCGCAGGCTCATCTGCTTCCCCGGTTGCATGCCCATGCCGCCCTTTTGCAGCGTGAGGATACGGATGAGGGGATCCGCATGCGCGGATATCTCGATCCGGCGTGGCGGACGCTGTTTCGGGCATATGAAAAGGCAGACGAGGCTCAGCGCTGAGCCTCCATCTGCCTGATCTTTTCGCATGCTTCAGGAATGAAATTGCCGACATGCTCAGGGACATGCGCGTCTGAGGCAGTCATGATCTTTGCCTGCTGATCGATCAGCACGCGCAAGAACGCATCGCTGAGCCCGATATCAGCCGTATGGTACCGATAATGGCAGCCGGTATTGTCCTCCATGTACAGATCCTGTTCCACAGCGAGCTTTGCCAGCTTTTCATAAGTCGGGACAAGGTCATAGGAAGGGTAGATGTCGAACAGCTTGATCGTATCCGGATGGGCGACCTGGGTGAAGAGGCCGGAGCGCATGAGCTGCTCGATCAGTTCATAATAACGCCGGTAGATGCCGTCGGCAGGGTAACGATCCCACAGCAGTTCGCGTGAGAATGGCATATCATATAAGATCCCGTCAACGGAATGGACGCTTCCGACAAGAAAATCATAAGGATATTGGCTGAGGATGTCCCGCAGAAAGGGTTCAGCCTCGGGCGTGTAGCAGACCTCCAGCCCGAAACGGACCTCGATGGGCAGATCCATCTGCTTCATCGTCTCGATCAGGTGATGATACGTCGAGAGGTGGTCCTTCGTCTTTTTCTTCAGCCAGTCAGCCTGCAGCGTTGAAGCGCTGCGGACGCCCGCATACATAGGGGCGAATTCCAGGAATCGATGCGTATGGTCAAGGATCTGAAGCGTTCGGATCCCTTTTTTTACGGCTGCATCGACAAATTGCATCGCATAGTCGACGCTCAGGTCTCCGTTTTCAAGATGTACATGTCCGTCTATCATGTGAGTTCCTCCTTTTTCTCTGTGAGAGTATTATAGCACAGCATGGATGAAATGACGCGCAGATCGTTTCCGCTGCAAAACGCCTTCAGCGGAATACTCGCTGAAAGTGAGGGCTCAGCAGAGTAATAATTTATAATGCCCATGGAGAGAGGTTTTATGGATAAGAGAGATTACGGAAAACGACTGGCGAACGCAATTGCCACACAGATGCGGCGCAAAGGGATCACACAGGAACAGCTTGGCAGCATGATCGGTGTGTCGCAGCGCACGATTTCAGATTATGCAAGCGGGAAGACCGCGCCCTCTTACGATGTGATGGCGAGAATGGCAGTCATTCTGGAAATCAGCCTGGATAGCATATTCATGCTGAAAGATGAGCATGCGGCATTTTACCTGGATAAAGAGGAATCCCGGCTGATCGATCTGTATCATCAGTTTCCTGAAGATCGCAAAAAGATGAGCGTCGATCTGTATGAGGAAATCCTGAAGATGTTTGCCGGAAAAGAAACACATTGAGCATGAGAGGATCACACGACAGCGTGGATCCTTTTTTTGTCCAATGTGTTACAAAACGACAATATTGTGAAAAAAACTTCAAAATACGGGAATCATACTATATAATATGGTGCTGAGGTGTTGACTGTGATGAAAAATGTTGGATTGATCTGTGAAGGCGGCGGCACCAAGGCGGCATATTCCGCCGGCGTCCTGCAGTGTCTTCTGGATCACGAGATATATCTTCCGTATACTGCCGGCATCAGTGCCGGGGCTGAGATCCTGCTCGCCTATGTCTCCAGACAGCGCGAGCGGCTGTATGTGACCGGCGTGGAATCTGCATCGCAGAAGAGCGCGGTAGGCATCCGTCCGCTGATCCATGAGCATGGCCTGTTCGGCATCGAAGCGACTTGCGACTATATCGAGCGGCATGCTCCGCTTGATTATGAGACGTTCAAGACGAGCAGCACGCAGCTGGATATCGGATTGTACAATATCGAAACCAATCAGGTAGAGTATTTTGACAAGTCTTACTTTGATCCCAAGGAACAGACGCTGGTCAAGGCGGCATGCGCGCTGCTGATGCTGGCAAAGCCATATCGCTTTCAGGGACATCTTTACATGGATGCCGGGCTGATCGATATGATCCCGATCGAGCAGAGCATCCGCCGCGGCAATGAAAAGCATATCTTTATCTCGACCAAAGAGGAGAATTATGTGCGTAAGCCGGCGCCGGCATGGCAGCTTCGTCTGACCAGCCTGTTTTATCCGGGCAACAAGGAGATCAGGGAGAACCTGAAGCTGCGCCACGTGCGTTATAAGGAGCAGTGGGGGAAGGTCAGAGAACTGGAAAAAGCAGGGAAGGCGCTCGTGCTTCGCCCGCACAAGGATCTGGGTGTGACCCGGTATACGACAGACCGCGAATTGCTTGCTCCGTGGTTCCAGCTGGGATATGATGAAACAAAAGAACGCATGGATGAGATCCGTGCGTTCATCGAAATGGATTGACCGTCTGTGCAAGACGGTTTTTATTTGTTCAGCGTACGCGGTCGAGGCGGCGGTAGAGATGCAAGGCGCCCCAGGCCAGAAATCCCGCGGCGATGATGAACACGATCGTGTGCATCTCAAACAGCGTGATGCTCAGGAACGTGCGGGAAAGGTACATCAGGCCGAGAAAGCAGAGAAAACCGACCAGGATCACGGCCCAGTAATACAGGCTGAGCGTGCTGGAAGCGCGCATGAGCAGAAGCATCAGGACCTGCGCCATCGCATAGATGATCAGCGTATTGGCCAGCAGGGAGATGGTAAAGGGAAACTGCATCTGCATGCCCTGTCCGTTCAGCAGCGGCTCCACCAGGCAGTCGAGCCCGACTTCATAGATGCCGGCATAGAGAAAGAGGATGAGCGGCAGATCGGCGAACCGCAGGATCAGACGCTGGAATGCGGACAGCTTTTCAGTAAACGAAGTGATGAAGGGAAGCGTGAATGCGGCCGGGTCGCTTTCTGGTCCGACTTCGCGCTGTTCACAGGAACGCACGGCCTTAGCCATGAAGGATTCTGTGGCATGTCCGGGGATGGAATGCTTCTTGAGCTGGATCCAGCAGCCGCGCAGAAAACCGCGGTATTCAGGATCCACCTGTGACAGATATTTTTCATCGTTTTCAAAATAAGAGAGAATGTTCATATCGGCTCCTTTATCTGCATATCATGATCGATGCACAGACATTATACGATTCCCGTTTTTTCCTTTCAAGCGGAAATGCGCGCTTTCCCAGATGATACATGCTTTCACCGGCGGATGAGCGCGCGGTCTATGCACCGTCATGGAAAAAGAGCCGCATGCTCAACAGGAAATTCGGGCTCCTTGTGAGCGTTGCGGCTCTTTGATCGATCATTCAGCTTTGATGGCTTCTTCCAGTTTGGCGATGCCGCGGTCGATGCGCTTCAGCGTCTCTTCCTTGCCCAGGATGTGCGCGATCTCGATGGCGCCTCCCGGAGTGAACTGCTTGCCGGTGATGGCGGTGCGTACCGGCCAGAGCACCTGTCCGTTTTTCATTTCCAGCTGTTTTGGCAGCGAGAGCAGCAGATCGTGGATCGTTTCTTCTTCTGACCAGTCATCCAGCGCCGCCAGTGCTTCCCGCGCAGCGTTGAGCGAGCGCAGAGAGATCTCCAGCGTCGTCTTCATTTTCTTGTGGATGTACATGGCGCAGTCATATTCAGGCAGTTCGTCGATGAAATCCACGCTTTCCTTGATCTGTGCCAGCGTATCTACGCGCGGCTGCAGGATCTTTGCCACGCTGCGCAGATCTACTTCGGAATGAATGGCCTCTTCCAGATATGGCTTGACCAGATCATAGTACTGATCGAGATCCATGTTGCGCAGATAGACGCCGTTCATCCACGTCAGCTTGTCGATGTCGAAGATGGCAGGGCTCTTTGAGATGCGGGAGATGTTGAACACCTTGATCAGCTCATCCAGCGTATAGATCTCCTGCTCGGTCTCCGGAGACCAGCCTAGCAGGGCGATGTAGTTCAGGATGGCCTCAGGCAGATATCCTTTTGCGACCAGATCTTGGAAGCTGGCATCGCCGTTGCGCTTGCTCAGCTTGTGGTGCTCATCCTTCATCACCGGCGGGACGTGGACATAGGTCGGGATATCCCATCCGTATGCCTCATAGATCAAATTATACTTCGGCGTGGAAGAGAGGTATTCGTTTCCTCTGACGACATGGGTGATCTCCATCTGATGATCATCGATGATATTGGCGAAGTTGTATGTCGGGAATCCGTCAGACTTGATCAGGACGGATTCATCCAGCACGTCGGTGTCAAATTCTATGCGGCCGTAGACCTCGTCATCAAAATAAGTTTCGCCGACATTGTTGATGGTCTGGCGGATGACGTAAGGCTCGCCGTCTGCGACCCGTGCTTTTGCCTCTTCCAGAGAGATGTGTTTGCAAGGATCATCGTATTTGAAGGAGATGCCCAGGCTGTCTGCTTCCTTGCGCTGACGTTCGATTTCTTCCTCGCTGCAGAAGCAGTAATGCGCGCCGCCCAGTTCCACGAGCTGTTCAGCGTATGCTTTGTACATCGGAAGACGTTCGGACTGTACATATGGTCCATGATCGCCGCCGACATCCGGTCCTTCATCGTGCTTCAGACCAACTGTACGCAGCGTATCATAGATGATGTCGGTGGCCCCTTCCACCAGACGGCCCTGATCGGTATCTTCGATGCGGAGGATGAAATCTCCGCCTTCATGTTTGGCGATCAGGTATTCGAATAATGCTGTGCGCAGATTGCCGATGTGCATATAGCCCGTCGGACTTGGCGCAAAACGTGTTCTGACTTTTTTCATAGTTTACTTCCTTTCCGCTTTCTTTCATAATCATATAATAAAGAGAATGCAGGCGCAAGAAAGAATTATGGCAAAGTCCTTTTCTGATCGATTTGTCTTCTATGCCCGCGAATCAAAGACGAACGGGAAGGAAAAGCGGAAAACAGGGGAAAGAAGCAGGATCGAGGATCTGAGCAGAGAAAAGGAAATAATTTTTTTGGAAAACTGTTGACAAAAACCTTGTTCTTCTGTAGAATATAAATCGTTCCGCACGAGGCATTGGGGTATAGCCAAGCGGTAAGGCACCAGACTCTGAATCTGGCATTTCCTTGGTTCGAATCCAAGTACCCCAGCCATAGAAAATCAAGCCGTTCTGATGAGCGGCTTTTTTTGTATCGTTTTTCTGATTTGATGTGTTCCTGCTGGCTTGATCATCTGTTCGTATCATCTTTTATTGCGGACAGGATCGCAGAGGGACAAGCAAGCTGATATTCGTCAGCACAGCGGTGAAGATCGATTGACATATGATCGTGCCAGAGCCGTGCCGCTTTTTTCCGTTTACCAGCCTTTCTGTTTATCCAGAAAACGCGAGATTCGTCTCTACATCGAGATCATTCCTTCTTCCGGGTGAAGACGATGCCGATGACCGCAACTGCCAAGATGATCGGCGCTGTTCTGACAAACAGCCATTCAAATGTGTGGAACGCCACGCTGAGAACGGCAGTTTCAGGATCATGAAGGTTCCAGCTCAGATAAGGGCTGCCGCAGAAGAGCAAGGCCGCAAAGATCACTGCGATCATTACGCATGATGCAGCAAGCAGCCAGCGGATGATCTTTCTTCTCATGGTTTTCTTTCTCGCCAGCTGCAAATTGATGATCTCCAGTTTTTCAGCAATGGCGCTCAGGCGGTCAGCTTCCGTTTCGATGACCGTTTCTCCCAGTAACCTGCTCACCGGCGTTTCGAGCGCTTCCGATATGGAGATCAGCATATCGGAATCTGGGACCGACAGCCCCTGTTCCCATTTGGAAATCGTCTGCCGCACGACGTTCAGCCTGACGGCTAGTTCCTGCTGCGACAGTCCCTTTGATTTTCTGATCGCTTTGATGTTTTCATTCAGCATCAGGATGTCCTCCTTTCTCTTACGCCACTATTGTAGTTTGAACTGCCCGTTGCCACAAGCAACATATCTTAACATCATGCGGACAAGGGGCGAATGATCTTTGTTTTGACGAGGACTGCTGTTTGCTGGACCCTTGCCGTTTCATGTTACGCGGCTGAGAGGAAGCAGGATGTCCCATTCATTGATTGCCGTGTGCGTCGATGAATATCGCTGTCCTTTTGTGTTCGCGTTATTCTGCTTCTCATCGCATTATGTTATACTAAAGCTAGGTGATCGCCATCATGTCTGCGGAGTGGTCGATCATATTGGTTTTCGACAAATGATCGAATAAATGCTGAAATGGATAATAAGGGATAAAGGATATGCAGGGAGGCTGTTGGCGTGAGCATAACATTTGGAAATGATTTGGGCGGAGTGCTGATCGGTGTTTTTCTATTTGTGATCGGATATGTATGCTGTTTTCGAAAGAAAGCATATCCGGTGTATAAACTGTTTTTGTTATTGCTGCTGTTCATCTATATCACGATGGTCATCGGTGTGACATTGACGCCGTTTCCGTTGGACGAGGCAGCATTGTCTTCTGCGAGAGCTGTCAATGAATACGCGGGGTTTTCGGATTATTTGAATTTGATCCCGTTTTATCATATACGTTATGCGTATGAACAGTTTTTGTTGAACATCATCCTGTTTGTTCCCTTCGGGATCTTATGGCCGTTGTATCAAGGCAAGATCAGGCTGAAGACGGCTTTATCGTCAGGATCCATCTTTTCGCTGTTGATCGAGACGGTTCAGTTAGGGTTGAGCTGTCTGCTTCAAGTGCCGGAATGGTATTTTGATGTCAATGATTTGATCGCAAATACTTTGGGTGCAGCGATCGGATATATCGTGGTAAAGCTGGTGATCGTTCCAGCGATCTCTGCTGTCTTGGCGAGCAGGTTGAAAAAGAAAGATCAGGAAGATGCATCATCGCGCAAAGACAGGAACTGAAGGGGGACACAGGGAAAGTGAATACATCCAGAAAAAGAATGAATAAGAAATGGCGTATATGGGCGATCGTCGCTTTATTGGCGATCGGCTCAATGATCGCAGCTTTGATATGGAAGACTACCTCTCCAAAGTACGCTCTGTCCATGTTGACCGTAGAGACGGCGGAAGACGATGAAGAGATATTGAATGTGTATGCTTATGATCTGGATAAAGAGGCGAGTCAGAAAATTTTTTCTGTCTCATGTTCGGCATCGCATCCGGCAGCTGTCTACGATGCGGTGAACCAATATGTCTATTATTCGGGAAAAACAAGAGAGAAGCTATATCATGATCAGCTGATCCGCCATGACTGCAGGACAGGAGAGGATGAGGTCATCGTCGATACGCTGATTCAGATCGTGGATCTGTATCTGATGAATGAGGGGACGTTGGTCATCCTGGCACAAGAGGATGAATCTTCGGCCGTACAGCCATATCTGTATGATCCCGCAGATGGATCGATGCGTGCGATGGGCTTAGATGGCGAAGCATATAGCGGGGCAAATTATGACTCGCGTACCGGCGAGCTCATCATCTGCGGCTATGCGGAACAAGATCGTGCGGACATGGAGGAGCGTGAGATCGAAGCGACAAATGAGGAACGATATGATCCGGTGACTGGAGAAAGCATGTTCACGATCGAAAACAGGATCTATCTTTGGAGAGATCAGTTGGAGACGATCGCGGCGATAGAGACCGGAAGCATCCCTGTCGTCGTGAAGAACGAAGATCGGATCATTTATGGGAAGAGCGATGAAGGCTTCGGGGATCTTCAATTTGAGAAGATCGAAGGAAAGGAGAGACGGCGGATCGATCTGGATGAAGATATCGTTGACCTTGCTGGGCTGGATGGAGCGCAGCTGATCTGCATCGCGCGCGGCGGAGGCACAGAAGGGGCATATGGTTATGACCTTGATCAGCAGAAGTTCGTGAAAACGTATTATTTCAACGCCGACGAGTCTGTGTGCAGCGTGCAGCTGATCAGGCAGCGATGAGCTTTCTGTCTCCTTGTCCTCTTTTCAGTCAGATAGGAAAATCAGAGATAATGGTGGATGCCAGTCAAAGATAGACCAGGGTCTGGCATTCCCATTGTCTCTGTTTTTTTTCATAAGATAATGACATGCGCATCCTTGAGCAAGAAGCGTGCTGCTCGCTCAGCGAGAGATTGAAAATGATCTTTGCGTACAAAGGAGGAGCTGTCCCAAAAAGCGACAGCTTCAGCATGGAGCGGAAAAATGCGTCACCTCGCTTTCTGTGTCCGATGAAATCTCATGAGTGCCATCATATCATGAGGGCAGGATGAGATGAACGGAGGGAAGGATATGTCAGTGCATCATGAACCGGCCCAAAGCGTCGTGCAGGCTTTTCGATCAGATGTGAAGAACGGTCTGGATGAGCGGAAGGTACAGGAAAATCGTCAGCGGTATGACGAGAACAAACTGAAGGAAAAGAAGAAAAAGACGAATTTGCAGAAATTTGCGGAGCAGTTCAAAGATGTGATGATCCTGATCTTGATCGCGGCGGCAGTGATCTCTTTTGTGATCGCCTGTATAGAAGGAAAGCTGGAGGAGTTTTTTGAACCGGTATTGATCTTGTTGATCGTGGTCTTAAATGCGGTCATGGGCGTGCTGCAGGAAAGCAAGGCAGAAAAAGCGATGGACGCGCTGCTGTCTGTGTCAGCGATGGATACAGGACAGGCATGCCGTGAGGACCGGGATGCGCTGAGGCATGGGGATCATTGATCGAATGAGGCTGCTGCAGTCATCATCAGCGGATGATGGGCTGCCCGGCCTTTTTTGGCAGAGCGCCCTGGATAGGGAAAGAAGCGTTTCCGGCCGAAACGGCATGAAATGCATCTGCCGCGGTCAGGCCGTTGCTTGAAGAAAATTGGAAGTGAGCGATGATTGACAAGTTCGCTCAGGATTTTTAAAATGAAGAGGAAACAAGCAACCAGATAGGAAGGATGCATCATGATCATCGATTTTCATATTCATACATTTCCCGACGCGCTGGCCGAGCGGGCAGTGAAGAAGCTGTCCGAGACCGCGAAGATCCCCAGCTATACGGATGGGACAGTGACGGATACCTTGCGGAAGATGAAGCAGTGGAAGGTGGACAAAGGGGTCTTTTTGAACATTGCCACGAAGCCTTCTCAGCAGCGGACCATCAATGACCGCTGTCTGTCCATGAACGATCCGCGCATCATCCCGTTTGGCTCGGTGCATATAGACAGCGAAGATCGGCTGGAGGAGCTGGAGCGGGTGAAGAAGCTGGGGATGAAGGGCATCAAGCTGCATCCGGATTATCAGGGGTTCTTCTTTGATGATCCGCGCGCATATCCGGTCTATGAACGGTGCGCTGATCTCGGTCTGATCGTGGTCATCCATGCCGGCAGCGATCCGGTGTCGCCCGGGGTGATCCATGCGGACCCGCAAGCCATCGCCCGCGTCCTTGACCGGTTTCCCAGGCTGATCCTGGTCGCCGCGCATTTTGGCGGGACAGACTGCTGGGACGATGTGCTTCGTCATCTTGTCGGCAAACAGGTGTATCTGGATACGGCGCTTTCTGCTGGAAACATCCCCGCTGATACCGCGCGGCAGATCATTCGTGCGCATGGCGCGCATCGGATCTTGTTTGGCAGCGACTGTCCATGGCACAGCTCGGCCATGGATGCAGAGTTTATCCGCTCATTGGGCTTGAGCGAACAAGAAGAAGAGCAGATCTTCTATCAGAATGCCTGCGCGCTGCTGGGAAGGGAGCAGATCTAGCTGCGGTGAGCGAGACAGTGTCATCTGTCTTGGTGCTGCGGCTTTTTCTCTTTTCTGCGCAGGTCGCCCATCCATGGATGGCGTGCGGATCCCGCGACTCACCGCTTTTGGCGCGCCTTGTGTGGTTCATGCCGCAAAACACGGTTTTTGTTTGTATTTTTGTGTCGGCGGCTCTATAATAAAGCAAGAGAAAGAGGTGCAGAAAAATGAATGAGATCATGAGACGGACAGAACAGCTTCGCGCGCAGATGAAGGCGCACGGAGTGGATGCCTACATCGTGCCGACATCTGATTTTCACGAAACAGAATATGTTTGTGATTATTTCAAGGCAAGGGCATATATGAGCGGATTCACCGGTTCGGCAGGAACGTGTGTCTTTACCGCAAAAGAAGGGAAGCTGTGGACGGACGGCCGTTATTTCATCCAGGCTGCCAAGCAGCTGGAAGGCAGCGGCATCGATCTGATGCGCATGGGCGATGAAGGTGTGCCGACGATCGAAGAGTATTTGCTGGACGCTCTGCCTGAGCATGCCGTTCTGGGCTTTGACGGCCGCGTCATGAACACGGCCATGGTGGAAAAGCTGGAAAGCGTGCTGCAGGCGCGCGGAGCGAAGATCAGCTGTGATATGGATCTTGTCGGGGAGATCTGGACGACACGTCCGGCGTTCCCGGCCACACAGACGTTTGAACTGGATGTCAAGTATACCGGCAAAAGCGCAGGGGAGAAGCTGGCAGAAGTCCGCAAGGCCATGCAGGCAGAAGGCGCAGATACCCACATCATCACCCGTGTTGATGACATCGCCTGGCTGCTCAACATGCGCGCGGATGACGTTCCTTGTTTCCCGGTGGCATTGTGCTATGCGATCATCTATGCGGATGATGCCGTGCTCTATATCCATGCGGATCGGCTGAGCGATGATCTGAAACAGACATTTGCACAGATCGGCGTGCGTACGGCAGACTATGATGCGATCTATGAGGATGTCAAGCATATTCGAGCAGGCAGCCGGGTGCTGCTGGATAAGGCAAATACCAACTACCGCATCGTCTCTTCTCTGCCGCAGGGCGTGGAAGTGATCAGCCGTCCGAATCCGATCGTGCTGATGAAGGCGGTAAAGAATCCGGTGGAGCTGGAAAATATCCGCCGCTGTCATATCCGTGACGCGGTGGCGATGACCCGCTTCATGTATTGGCTGAAGACCAATGTGGGAAAAATGAAGATCACGGAGATCTCCGCAAGCGATCAGCTGCTGGCATTCCGTCAGGAACAGGAGCTGTTCATCGAACCGAGCTTCGACACCATTGCGGCATATCAGGATCATGCGGCGATGATGCATTACAGCGCAAATGAAGAAAGCGATGTGGAACTGAAGCCGGAAGGCGTGCTGCTGGTGGACAGCGGCGGTCAGTATTATGAGGGAACGACCGACATCACCCGCACGTTCGTGCTGGGGCCGATCTCTGCGGAATGCCGTCTGCACTTTACGACGGCGCTGCGTTCCATGATCCGTCTGGCACAGGCGCGCTTCCTGTATGGCTGCCGCGGCATGAACCTGGACATTTTGGCACGCGGACCGCTGTGGGATCTGGATCTGGATTATAAATGCGGAACAGGCCATGGCATCGGCCATGTGCTCAATGTGCATGAGGCGCCGAACGGATTCCGCTGGCGCATCGTGCCTGAGCGCAACGACAGCTGCGTGCTGGAAGAAGGCATGGTGCAGAGCGATGAGCCGGGCGTTTATCTCGAAGGCGAATACGGCATCCGTCATGAGAACGAGACGGTCGTCCGCAAGGGCGAGAAGAATGAGTACGGTCAGTTCATGTACCTGGAGACGATCACCTTCGTTCCGATCGATCTGGACGGCGTAGATCCGGATGTGCTGACACAGTATGAGCGCAAGTGGCTGAATGAATATCATCAGGCGGTATATGATAAGGTTTCACCGTATCTGAACGATGAAGAGAAGGCATGGCTCAAGCATGCCACCAGAGCGATCTAAGCGGCGTTGAAAAGCAGACTGGTCAATGTGCGCTGTCCGGCATGCGGATATACGACATTTCTGAAAAAGGAAACGTATGTGGTCGCTTCCTTCGGCGGAACGATGAAGGAACAGCTGCGCAGCAAGGAATATTTTACGTTTCATTGCCCACGCTGTCATGAAGCCTCTCTTTACGCCCATCCGATGCTGTATTATGATGCGCAGAAGCGCTTCATGCTCGTGCTGAGCAGTGAGGACAGCGCCTTGCCGCATGAGGAAGGGATCCAGTGCGTGCATGTGCATACCGGCGAGGACTTCATCGAAAGCCTGCGGTTTCTGGACGATGGGTTCTGTCCGCCGCAGATCGACTGGATCAAGGCACGGCTGCAAAGACGCTATCCTCAGGCGAAGATCACTTACGACTGCCTGGAGAATGGGTGCTTGTGGTTTATGATCGAGGAAGGCAGTGTGCAGATGCCGGCAGGCGTGCCTGTGCAGATCCTTGATGATGGAAAACATCTGTTTTCTGATCGCTGAAGCTGACATAAAGAAGAAAAGTGGTCTGATGGCATGCCGTTCATCAGACCGCGTTTTTTGTCAGCCTGCATCAGCGATGATCGCAGAGACAGGGAAGCGTCTGTTCATGCGGCATGAGTGCCGTCAAAGAGAAAAAACGACACAGCTGAAATTTTTTCTTGACAACTGAGAGGAAAATAGATCTCAAGTTTTGAACGAAAACGCCAGAAAGCCTTTATCTATAGGCTATCTGGCGTTTTCTCTGTGTAGTGATATTTTGGCCGCTTTGTCAGTATTTTAAAATTCTTCGAATTTCTTCCTTCGTGCGATGCTTTTTGCCCGTGTCGATGTCATGCAGCGCCCCGCACTGTTTCAATATCTCATTCGTATATGTCATCCTGTATATGTTGGAGCTTATGTTGACGCAATTGAATTGTCTGAGCGATTCGATGATCTGCGGCGCTGGATATTTGTTCCCTAACGAGATCTCCAGCAATCGTAATAATGTGATCGCCGCAAAACATGTCGTAAAATGAGATTCGATGTGCTCGTTTGTCGTCACGTGGATCGGTCTTGTATCCAGTTCGGATTTTGTGATCCGGAAGGTCTCTTCGATCCTGGACAGCCCTTTGTAGATTTTCCGGATCTCGATGTCTGACATGTTCAGCTCACTTGTGACGATGGAATAATACCCATCGTATTTTGACTCTTCTTCTATTTTTTCTACATCCAGCTTCAGGTTCAGATCGATCACTTCGCCGGTTTCTTTGTTAAATGCAATATTCTTCACATATCCGCTCGCGCCTTTGGCGGAGACCTTATCATATTTCTTCGGATGCCGGATCAGATCCTCGGCTCGCTGTATGGCGCGCTGTCTCTCCAATGCCTGTTTTTCGGCATACTTTTGTGAATAGTAGACCATCTGCTTCTGATCCACCGTGATCTCCTTTTTCTTTGGATGATCCGTGTCCTTATCTACATTGACATGGATGGTCTTCGGATAGATCCGTGATTTATGCCTGAAGATGATCGTATCACATCCATCCGTGATCTTATCGTTCTGGTAACCTTCAGGGTCGATACACCATTTCTTGAATTCTTTGTCAGCGCCCCGTATGGATTGGCCATATACATAACCGTCTCTTGGATTATTCTCTTTTTTATTGTTTCCGTTGAGGTAGAAGATGTTGTCGGAAGTATTCAGACCTCGGTCAGCCACGACGATCGTCCTTTCAAGGCCAAATCTGCTCTTTGCCTTTTTGATGATCGGAAGCATGTTCACTTTTTCGGATTCATTGCCAGGAAACAATCCATAAGATAAGGGGATCGCGTCTGCATCGATCAACAGTCCCATCTCGATGATCGGGTCCTTTCTGTGATTCTTTTCCGGACCATACTTTCGGTATCTCTTTTTCAGGATGTTCCCATCTTCATCGAGCTCGTCGATATCAGGTTTTGAAATATCATAATAATAGTTGGTACAGTCAAAATAGGTCGTACGGATATTGCGCTTATAGAGGGGAGCTGAATGATCATACAGCCATACCTGGAATTCAGCATCGTACTTTGTGTAATAATCCAGCGCCCTGTAGACATCATCCAGTTTGATATCCTCAAAAGATTCGAACAACATATCTCTGTGCTCATAAGTATCTTTTTTGGAACCAGGGCGGATGATGCGCATGAAGACGAGCAAGGAAAAGATCTTTTCCAGGTCAATATTGGTATTTTCTTTCTTTGCGACACCTTTCCAGAATTTATCGATCTCAAGAGCCTTATAGATGCGTTTGATGAAGCCGTATCCAACATTTTTGAGATCAGAGGAATCAGGAACGAGGGCTTCATCCATGTCGATGAGGACAGAAAGTGAAGAAACATGTTTCTGTTCTTCGTTCATCTGTTTGACGACATCCCTGAAATGAGCGATAGGATCATCATAGAGGTGATCATAGGTATCGGCGAAGCCCAGGGAACGAATGATACGGTCCTTAGGCTTACGAGTGATGGGATCGCGGTATTTTTCACAGATCGAGAGAGAAGCGCGACCTTTGGCGTTACGGCTAATTTTAAGATACATAGGCAATCAGTCCAATCAAATACAAGTACAGGAATATTATATCACAAAAGGCCACAAAAGGCTACACAGAAATGTAAAATAATTGACAAAAGGAGATAAAAAAATCTGCCTAAATAAAGCAGATTCGGAACTTTATGTTATATGCGACGTTCAAAGCTCAGGAAAACCTCCTTCGTTGTGAAATAGAAAAAGCCAGCCCGATGGCTAGCTTGTGGGAGAGCACCCCTCCTTTCTGGCTGAATATATGAAAACGCTACCCATAGTCCACGCAAATCAATTTTCAGAAATGACCTTTAAAATAGCCGAATCATCGATCAAACATTCTAGCATGATATGAGAGATCGGCTTCTTTGATTTGCTCCTTGTCTTATACTGTTTG
>UQPV01000006.1 GCA_900543035.1 uncultured Solobacterium sp. | reverse complement strand
CCACCCCCCGGCTTATTTTTTTCAATCTCATCACGGATTTCGAGATGCTCATATTTCGGAATGTCCTCAGGGATATCCTCAGGAACATCTTCCGGAATGTCCTCAGGGATATTCTCGGGTTCATCTTCGGAAATATCTACAGGAGTGTCTTCTATTCCAGATATATCATCCGCCGGAACATCATCTACTACATCATTGAATTCTCCATCCACAAGGAGCGTCTCCTTTCTACATTATTTATTGGACTTTTTTACCGAATTTTCGATTTGAATTTCTTTAATTGAAATTTTAGTGCCATATGAAATCTTTCTCCATAGATGAACCTTTACACACGACAAAAGTTCAGAGGTAAACGGCTCATCATTTAACTCAGCCTGTACTAATGTACTGATTTTTCTAAATACCTTTTGAACAATATCAAAGTCCTTAGAATTAGCCCTGAAATTATGGACAAAAACTCTGCGAGCAACTTCTCTGGCCAAAATTCTTCTCCCATAATCACAAGTATGCTGACAGGCTTCACAATAGTGACACTGAGGGTAAGGACGAAGCATTTCTGATTTATTTTTCCAATATGTAGATAATTGCTTTATTCCATCATCCGAAAGAGTAATGCTAATATTGTTATCAAGGCGATAATCTGGAGTTATGACTTCTTCCGGTTCATCCAATTTATTAAAGAACAAAAACGCTTCACCAGGTTTTAGTTTAGCCATTCGTTGAATCTGCGAGTCTGACATATTGGTACTATCACCAATAATTTGTTTGTCTTCGCTTTCGACAAGGCGAAACACCATCTTCATATCAGTTAGTGCTACAACATCCGTTGATACTTTCCGTGGAGACTGGTCCGCAATCACAAGACCTACTCCATAAGAACGAATTTCAGCAAGCATACGTTTAACCAATTCTTGTGCAATAGCACTTGGATTTGCATCCCCTTGACCTGCATTAGAAGATGCATCCAATAATACATGGGCTTCTTCAAGAAGTATTACATTTTTAAGTCCGCCTTCGCCTACATAATTGGAGTTTACATAAGCAAGGATAGAAAGTAACAATAATGCTATAATCAATGCCTTTTGATCAGCATTTTCAATGGCGGCTAATTCAATGACGGTCGGTTTTTGTAACAAATCTTCAATAGGAATTGAAAAGTAGTTGTCAAAGAGATTTACCAAACTATTAAGCCGAACAACACCTGCTCTACCAATATTCTTAGCATCCCCGGTATAACCAATTTCATCGAATGTTTGTTGGAAACATTTGATAAAATCGGAGATGTTGAATATTTTACCTTTATCTTCAACAGTATATGTATCCAACCAACGGAAATCAGAATAGCAGTTGTTAATAGATTCTTCAAAAATCTTATCTAATGGCGTGGACATAGAAACTGCTGCCGCAAAAGCTGTTTTTAATGTTGATTTGTAGGTTTCAAGTTTTACGTTTTTAGGTGGTACGAAAGGGTTAAAAACAAATGGAGAAATGAAGTTCTTACCAGGAGTAAAAACCTGTAGATCAGGGATACTTTGTACTAATGCTCGATATTCATTTTTGGCCGGCTCAATCACTAAAAACGGAATACGATAGTCTTTCCAGAGTCTATCTAACAAACTCACAGAGAAGGTCGTTTTGCCAGAACCAGGTGTTCCGACAATAAGCATATGTTTAGCCAAATCTATTAAAGAAAACCCAATAGTATCGCCATGTGAAGAAGAACGTAGTTTACCAACAGTAATATCTCCAGCGTTGATGATATTAGATGTGTAGGTTTTACTGGACTTTCCTGACTCATTTATATTTAAACCTGCGGAAATACGTTCGCTACCTATTGGTAAACGAAAAAATTCCACTGCTTCTTCACTCGTAATTATGTAAGGAAGACGATATAATGAATTGGAAAAGTAACCAGAATTCCAAATCTGTACATTTCGATCTTTTCCCATAAGGATTTCATTTACTGCCCAAGGAAGAGGATAAAAATTTGTATCTTTTGCCACTTCATTTCGATTAAGAGCAACTATCTTCAAGTTAGCAGAAGATTCTTTTCCCGAGGAGAGTTGTCCATAAACACGGCTCGATAGATTAGAAACGGCTTCATCACTTCCGTAAACAAGTATGTTATAATAGAAAAGTTCCTTTGTCTTATTATCAGAATAATAACGATAATTTGCAGCGTGCTTTTCCGCAAGAGCAAAGCTCACATTGCCAATACCTTGATCCAGAATGCCTTTACTGAGAGTTTCAAGAGTTTGTGTAATGCGGTCTACTTCTGATGTTTCCCCACTATCAAATGTACAGGGAATTAACTGCATCGAAATCGCAGAATCAGGGCAGTCAATAAGTGCATTGACTACCCTGCTCAAATCTCCATCCGAGATAGGCAATCTATCATAAGAAAAGCAAAAAGGTAGGAGTTGGTTTTGCAAATTCTCTGCTTTTTCCTCTTTAACGATTGCTCGGATATTAGTATCTGTAATATTTCTAATGACGGAAGATAACTTGTCATAAGAAATTGTTTTGTATTCATATTTTTGAAGCTCAAGTGTTGATTGAAATAAATTTATTAAGGACTCGATAGATTTCTTTGCAGAAGCTTCGTCATTATCTATCGCTCTTACAACAATAAATAGGCGAATAGATGCTTTGAATGGTTGATTTTTTACCTCTGTTGTTTTCCAAAGAAGTTCAACAGAGATATCTTTTGAGTATCCTACGGAGATGCTCATTGTTTTATATGTTTGATATATCTCCTTTAGTAAACTATTAAACTCATTTTTGTAGCGCAATAATATTTCTGTATTAGCATCGGGATTATTGTCGATAATAGAAATATGTGGAACAGAAGTAATTTCAAGAGAAGCAAGCGATATAACCTCTCCGCTTGTTAATTTTTCAGTAGATATTTCGCTAAATTGCATCGCTATACCTCCTATGTAAACTGATTAACGATTGATTTCAAAGGTAAAATTTACGGATAATCTATACGGTATATATTTCCTCTACATTTATAAACAACACGAATATATGTTTTTACTAGCCCGATAATCAATCCATATTTTTTTATCGCAAGTATTGCGTATTCTGAGCACGTCGGTTTAAAAAGGCATCGTCTTCTTATATCTTCCGGCGCATAATGTTGGTATAACTTTTTCACACCGATAACAGCCCTCTTCAGAGCAAGTAGTCCCATAAAAACAATAAACATGAAGCAATATAGCACAAAAAAAATAGACGGATGTTGAGTTTGAAATTGAATAAAGGCATCCGGCAGCAATGCGAAAATGCCAAGCCGTTGAAACAAGTGAAAAGATACAATAGCGAGAATGGCAGAAATAACCGTAAATCCACAGATAAATTTCACTACTTTTTTTACGTCTGTATCGGGTCGTTCTAACTCACGTTCTAGAACATATTGTTCTGCAATCATCTGTTCTTCTTGACTTGGCATTTCCATATAGCATTGTCCTCCGAAAAAAGTGGATAACACTCTGCCACACGACTGCTATCCACAATTTTATAGTTATTGTCCTTTTTTTTCTCTAAGCTTTGCTTTCATACCCTGGATAGCTCTCTCGGTATAATCGGACTGCTCCATAGAACAGTAAAATTTGTCTCCAGGGACAACAAGTGCAAACCGATTAGAGTCTACGTTCTTACGAACGTATATAGCTTGACCATTGCAATTCACTTTGTCAAGGACTTCCTTTTCCACAGTATCAGAAGAAGTAGAGAAGTTAGTGATGTCTCTATAAAAGTACTCTTCTGTGGATTCTTTTTTTCCATCTTCATCCATATTAAATGTGTACTGGTACACATATACTTGAGTAGATGAGAAAAAAAGCCATGAAACCTGATATGCGGAACTTCTCCAAACACGATCTTTTCCCCACTTTGCATAAGTCTTCTTCTCATCAAAATAATACCCTTCAAAGTGTACAGGCTCAATTTCATTGACCTGAGATTCATCAAGACCAATCTTATTTAAAGCTTTCTGTTTAAAATCCATACTTTTAGCCTTAGCCTGTACGAGTGCATCATATTCCTCGTCCTGTATGGTACTTGATAAACATCCCCCTCCTCCGAGGAAGTATTTGATAACCTTCTTCTGTTCCTCAGTTCTGCCTTTGCACAGGCGTTTAATATCTTGTTGTGTATAAGCCATTTTCCTACCTCCTAATTTTATTGTTTATCTATTTTAAGAACAGACTGTGGCATCTGCCGCTTAAAATCCAACTGGTCTTTCAACGCCAAGAATTGCGAACAATTGCTCAACATCAAAAGGAGAGTACCCTGCCTGCTCTGCCATTGTCAAAGCTTCCTGATATGTGGGAGAAGTTTTGAAAAATTTGCGATTGAAATAATCATACTTTATATAGGCGAGGAAATAATAATAAATACCTCTAGGTTCTATCATTAATGCTGCATTGATATATTCCTCAATTTTATCAATTTCAGAACGCATCGCTAAAAACGGTTTTTTACCTTTTAGTAAACATACCGCGGCATAGAAGAATGTTTCAGAGTTGTCAAAATCCCCTTCCATAGCAAGTTCAAATGCTGACAAAGCTTTATCATATAATTTTAGTTTCAAATAACACTTAGCTTTCGAATTATTCAATTCAATATTGTCAGGGTTTTCTAAAAGAGCTTTTTTGTATGCTCCAGCGTATTTATTAACTTGCGGCATAGGCATTGAATATACACTATTAAAAGTTGAAATAATAACAGGTTGATGACACCATTCACATTCATTTTGTCCTGTTGTGACTCTTGCACCGCAACCTGGGCAATTTATATCTACGATTTGTTGACTCATAATTTATCCCTCTTTTCTTATTAATCATTTAGTCTCTTTACCTGATTTTCCATGTTTCATTTTGCTCTGCATCAAACATTACTGAAGCAAACAGTTATTTCAAGCTAAATAATAAGAGGCTACACATCAATTTCCACGTTCTCTGATTATAGTCATAGAATAAAACCAAACTAAAATATGTATCTCATAACATCCTGTACACATTTCTTTCGATAAAACTACACATCTGTCAAGATATACAAAAAATTTACAAGTTCTTCTTATGAAACAATTGCTTGCACTTGTAAAACTGCGAAATCAGGGATCAAAGCAACGACAAAGATATCTTTCTCTGCGTCAGTTAATATCCATTCGGACTCATGATCCATTTAATAACTCCTTTCTGTATTATCGCAAAAATATGCTTTCGTAGAGTATCTTACTCTAATACGATTAATGTTTTTCTCCTTAGTTCATAAGGGCACCGTGTTTTTATCAAAGTCAATTGACGGAGAATAAAGAAGCAAGCTTCTGCATGTTTTCCCTTTTCAACTCTATGGTTGGATGGACATATCGATTTAAAGTGATGGAAATATTTGCATGTCCTAAAATTTCACTTAGACTTTTAATGTCAAATCCTACTTCAATGCATCTAGTGGCAAAAGTGTGCCTTAATGCGTGAAAATTAACTTGTCGCAAATTAGCTTGTTTAAGAATTCGTTGGAAATGCAGTTGCATAACACGAGGTTCCAAATAATAATGCTCTGTACCTGTAATCAAATAACCCTTTTTTGAAATTTGCGTTTCTTGCAATATATGAATTACATTACTTGGTATAGGAATTGTTCTAATTGAATATTTACTTTTAGGAGTCGTAATCAATACTTCAGTCTTTTTTGTTGCGTTGTGATCCGTTTGAATTCGTTGAGCAATCTGATGAATGTAAATCGTTCCATTATCAAGTGAGATATCATCCCATTTCAGAGCACATAATTCCCCTATGCGTAAACCGGTAAAGAGGCACAAATAAATACCAATATTTCTCTCGCTAATATTTTCTAATAAATAATGACATAATATTTCTTGTTCCGATCGACAAAGAACACAAATTTCTTTTGGTGATTGCTTAATTGAAAATTCTTTTCCTGAACATTTCACTGTCCACCCTATATCATTTGCATAGGAGAGTAATCTGCGCATCAGTGATAATACGTCACCAACAGTTTTCGATGATAATCCTGTTTTCTTTACACCACCATGTTCCAGTAAATAGTTACATCCACTACGTAAAGATTCCGAAGTCAATTCAGTAATCTTTATTCTACCAAACTCTGGAAGGATATAGGACTTTAGAAGATTTCGATATTTATTATAAGTAGATATCTTAATCTGTGGACGTATCAACTCTAACCATGCTTGCGATAACGAAGAAAAATATACTTCCTTATCCGCTGGATTTTCGAAAGATGATATATTCGTTTCATTTGCTAAAGCGGCAATTCTGTCTAAACGTTTCATCTTTGCCTCGTTATATGTTTTTCCGTAAACATAACCATATAAAACCTTTCCTTCTTTACTTCGTTCTTTTACATATCGTCCTTCCCATCGACCATCTTTACGTCTGTAAATATTTTCTCCTTTTCTCGGCACAAACATCAACCTCCTTTTTGACTATAATTTTGACGGTGAATTTTCAACACACTATTGAAAATTCGTCAGTTTAACTAATTTTGATAATTCACTTTACGAAATTTGTTAACAGTAACATGTTTTACTCCGAAACTTATTGACAAATATGTCAACAATTTATATCATAATCCTAGAGTAAATCGGCTCTCATTGGCATTTTAGCATTATTAGAGTAAGATACTCTACGAAACTAAATCGATCTGGAACTGTAGCACTTTGATGTTACAGTTCTTTTCATATACCCAATTTAAGATACTATCTTTATTTACATAAAGCTTATGATAAAAGAAATATATTATAGTATACTCAGCCATGGAAAATACTCAGAAATCGTATCACTAATCTCTGAGAAGTTTATTTCATAGCAGCAGAAATAACTCATAGCCCAGCTAATCTTTTAGTAAAAATTAAACTATGTAAACATGCGAATTTGACTAAATAAGTATAATCCTCTATCTTTGCATCCCCCTATTAATTTTATATTCTAAAGAAAAACTCCCTGCTTTTTCATCTCCAAAAAAAACGCCCGAAATGCATGCATTTCAGAGCGTTTTTCATTTATTCTTATTACACGATTGGCGTTTCTTTGCGTATTAGTACAGCTTTGCGCCTGCCGGGATCGCGTCATCCAGGATCAACAGGTTCAGTCTCTCTTCTCCTGCTTCCTGATGAACGGCAGAGATGATCATGCCGCAGGAATCGATGCCCATCATCTTGCGCGGCGGCAGGTTGACGATCGCCACCAGCGTCTTGCCCACCAGCTGTTCCGGCTCGTAGGAATCGTGGATGCCGCTCAGGATCGTGCGTTCCTCCCCGCTGCCATCATCCAAAACGAATTCGAGCAGCTTTTTGCTCTTTGGAACGGCACGGCATGCCTTGACCTTGACTGCGCGGAAATCGGACTTGGAGAAGGTATCAAAATCCACCATATCCTGGAACAGCGGCTCAATTTCCACCTTGGAGTAATCGATGGTCGGCTTCTTGTTGACGACATGCTCCACGTCCACAACTGCCGCAGCCTCCTGCGCCTGGGCCTTCTTTTCCAGCTTTGCGCCTTTGGATTCTCCCGTCAGTTTCATGTGTGGGAACAACAGCACTTCCCGGATGGTGTCCTGGTTGGTCAGCAGCATCACCAGACGGTCGATGCCCATGCCGACGCCGCCGGTCGGCGGCAGGCCATATTCCAGCGCCTCGACATAGTCGACATCCATCTCATTGGCTTCGTCATCTCCCAGATCACGCAGCTTCAGCTGATTTTCGAAGCGTTCGCGCTGATCGATCGGATCATTCAGCTCAGAGAAGGCATTGGCATATTCCTTTCCGTTGATGAACAGCTCATAGCGGTCTGCGAAGCGCGGGTCATCGGCGTTCTTCTTGGCCAGCGGAGAGATCGATACCGGATGGCCATACAGATACGTCGGCTGGATCAAGGTCTCTTCCACATATTTCTCAAAGAACAGGTTGATGATGTGGCCGACGCTGTTGTGCTTCTTTTCCACTTCGATGCCGTGTTCCTTCGCGATTGCGCATGCCTCTTCGTAGCTCATCTCTTTCCAGAAATCAACTCCGCAGGCTTCCTTGATGGCGTCTACCATATGCAGACGGCGGTAAGGCGCCTTCAGTGAGATCTGCTTTCCCTGATATTCGATCTCTGTGGTGCCGCATACTTCCATGGCCACATACTCGAGCAGTCCCTCGATCAGATCCATCATGCCATGCAGGTCAGAGTAGGCGACATACGCTTCCACGGTGGTGAATTCCGGATTATGTGTAGCGTCCATTCCTTCATTACGGAACAGACGGCCGATCTCGTACACGCCTTCCAGACCGCCAACGATCAAGCGCTTCAGCGGCAGTTCGGTCGCGATGCGCAGATAGAACGGCATGTTCAGCGTATTGTGATGCGTGATGAACGGACGTGCGGCCGCTCCGCCCAGGATCGGCTGCAGCACCGGCGTCTCCACTTCCACCAGTCCCTTGCCGTCCAGATAACGCTGGATGGCCCGGATGATCCGAGGACGGGTCAGGGCGATGCGCTTGCTTTCCTCATTCATGATCAGATCGACATAGCGGCGGCGGAAACGCTCTTCCTTATCCTGCAGGCCATGGAATTTCTCCGGCAGCGGGCGAAGCGCCTTGGTCAGGTGAGTATATACCTTCGCATGTACAGACAGCTCACCGGTGTTCGTGCGCATGAGCGTGCCCTCGATGCCGACGATGTCTCCGATGTCGCTCTTCTTGAAGAGCTCATAAGCGTCTTCCCCGATGTCATCCTTACGCACATAGATCTGGATGCGGCCGTCCACATCCTGGATGTGCATGAAGCCTGCCTTGCCCTGACGGCGTTTGGTCATGATGCGGCCTGCGACGCGGACCGTGACATTCTGTTCATCCAGCTCTTCCTTCGTGCATTCGCCATATTCGCTTCTGATGTCTCCGGAGCGATGGGTGCGCGCATAGGCGTGTCCAAATGGATCGATGCCCTTTTCACGCAGTTCTTCCATCTTCTGTCGGCGGATCTTTTCCTGTTCAGTCAGTTTTTCTGCCATGTTCCTCTTCCTTTCTTCCATAAAAAAACTCTCATCCGCATAGGGACGAGAGAGCATCATCGTGGTACCACCCTACTTCATGAGACGGATCGCTCCGTTTCATCTCAGTGACTGCCGCAAGACAGCCGCTCGTATGCCGCGAGCTTCACGTTTCGGCTCCGGGCTCTTTGTTCGCCTTCATGCTCCGCGGTCTCCTTCTCAGCTTCCGGAAACTCTCTTTGCGCTTCTGCATGCGCTACTGCACCCTTCTCAGCCTCTGATTACGATGCAATTTTAACGGCTTTCTTGACGTTTGTCAACCGTTCTTCCGCGTTTTCAGCGGACAGGGACATCGCGCAGATCCGCATGCACCTCATCGGCGGTCTCACAGATCTGGGCATAGTCCTTCGCCTCTGGCGAGGCGATGGCGATCACATAGCATCCTGCCGCTTTTGCTGATTTCATGGAATATAGCGAATCCTCCAGCATGACGCATTCCTGCGGCTTCAGCTGCAGGCGGCGCATCGCTTCTTCCGCCATCTGCGGCGTCCGCTTCGTCAGACCGCTTTCTTCAGAAGACAAGATGAACGCCATATCCTGCAAGATTCCCAGGCGGCGCAGGACCGCTTCGGTCAACGGGACGTCATTGGCGGTCACCACGCACATCCGCTTGCCTGCCGCGGCGCATTTCTTCACATAGTCTACCGCGCCTTCTACGGCCTGCACGGTATAGGTATATTGCTCGCGCACATCATCGATCACCATGCCATACAGTTCCTTTACGCTCATAGGCAGCTGAAAATGCTGGATCAGCGCTTCCAGCACCTCGGTGAATTTCATGGCTGAAAACGCGTCTCTCGCTTCGTCGATGTCCATCTTCAGGTTCAGTCTGTCAAACAGACGCATCACTGCATCCTCCCATACATGCATGGACTGGATCAGCGTGCCGTCCAGATCAAATAAATACCCGTTCATCATTTCTTTTTCCTTTTCTTGGCCGTCATGGAGAGGATCTCCAGACCGTATACCGCTGTGCTGTCCACCGCCTTTTTGTGATAAGGGCGGCGTTCATGCGGATAATAATGGTCCATCAGCACATCGAGCCCGTGCAGGGCTTCCTGCGCGCTGAGCAGACGCATGATGCCATATCCGCTCACGCTCTCATAATTCATGGTGCACATCTGCCGTTCCGCGTCATACACCAATTCATGTCCGCAGCTCATGAAGAAGCTCACATGCGGATCCTGCGCAAGCAGCTCCAGCTTCCGTCCTTCTTTTGCGCTGTGCACATACAATATGTCCTTGTCTTCCAGATGCTCCAGCCCGAAGCTGAGCTCGACGATATATGGCGCATCCTGATCTGGATCGTTGATGGCGATGCAGCAGGAATCACAGCGCCGGACGATCTCCAGCTGCTGACGCAGATCGCTCACTTCCCGGTCTTTTCTTCTCATGCTGTCCTCCGGATAAAATAAAAATGGCGCACCCGACAGGGATCGAACCTGCAACCGCCAGAATCGGAATCTGGTACTCTATCCAATTGAGCTACGGGCACACTCAGTGTCCTTATTATAGCTCATTTATCTGTCGAATACCACCGTTTTTTTAGAATTTCCGGCCGAGACGGAGCTTTTGTTCAGCCGCAGCGGGGAAATGCAATCAAAAATGCCTTCTTTCGGGCACATATGTTTATGCGCACGCGAAAAAAGGCTTAAGCGTCAAAGCAAGATGATATTGTGCGCGCGGCACTTTTCGATCATCGGGGTCGGCCATGCGCCGGCCTGCACCTCGCCGATGTGCGCCTTGTTCAGCAGCAGCAGACAGATGCGGGACTGCCCGATGCCCCCGCCCATCGTCAGCGGCAGCTCGCCGGCAAGCAGCGCCTTGTGGAAAGGCAGCGCGATGCGGTCCATGCATCCGCTCTTCTCCAGCTGGGAGAGCAGCGACATCGAATCGACGCGGATGCCCATGCTGGAGATCTCCACCGCCTGATCGATCACCGGATAATAGATCAGGATATCGCCGTTGAGCGCCCAGTCATCATAGTCCGGTGCCCGTCCATCATGCGGCATGCCGCTGTTCAGCTTATCGCCGATCTGCATGATGCAGGCGCTGCCATGCAGCTTGGTAAACTCATATTCCCGCTCCTTCGGCGTCAGATGCGGATAGCGGTCCTCCAGTTCCTGGGAAGTGATGAACGTGATCTCTTCCTTGATGAACGGCTCCAGATTCTCAAACACCTTGCACAGCTGCTGTTCCGTCTCCTTCAGCGCCTTCATGATCTTCTTCACGGTCTCCTGCAGATGATCCAGCGTGCGGTTTTCCGCACTGATGATCTTTTCCCAGTCCCACTGGTCGACATAGACAGAATGCAGGTTGTCGACGATCTCATCGCGACGGATGGCGTTCATATCCGTGTAGATGCCTTTGTTCACTTCAAAGCCATAGCGCTTCAGCGCCATGCGCTTCCATTTGGCCAGCGAATGCACGATCTCCACATCGCCTTCGATATCCCGGATATCGAAAGTGACCGGACGCTCCACGCCGTTGAGGTTATCGTTGAGCCCGCTGTCCTTGCGGACGAACAGCGGCGCAGATACACGCATCAGGTTCAGATGATAGGCCAGCCTGCGTTCAAACAGATCCTTCACATATTTGATGGCGATCTCCGTCGAGACATAATCCAGTTTATTCTCATAGTCATGCGGGAGGATCAATTTTCCTTCATTCATGGTTTCATCCCCTTTTTTCTTCACACCATGCCTTCATTATAAGCGAAAACCGCATGGCGAACAAGAAAAAACTTCCAGAGTTTCTGAAAGTTTTTTCATCCCATTATTCCACTGACTTCAGCGACTCGACCATCTGCACCTTCTTCAGCTTGCGGTACATGAACAAGTTGACCACAAAGGAGAAGAGCATCGTGATCAGGAAGGAGATCACGAAAGAGATCCAGTCGATGTTTCGGCCGAACATGACGCTTTCCATCTCTGCCAGGCTCATGATCAGACTGTGCAGTCCGATGCCCAGGAGCAGTCCGGCCAAGGCGCCGATGATGGTCAGAAAGATGGTTTCCCGGAATACATAGGATCCGACCTCACGATCGTAGAAGCCCAACACCTTGATGGTCGCGATCTCCCGGATGCGCTCAGAGATGTTCACATTCGTCAGATTGTATAAGACGACGAAGGCGAGCAGACCGGCGGCGATGACCAGTACGACGACGACGAAGCTCAGTGATGAGATCGTATCTTGGAACGTATCGGCCAATCCGGAATAGAAGGAGACAGAAGAGATGAACTCGTCCTGCATCAGCTGCTGGCCCAGGGCGGATTCATCCTGCAGACCTGCTTCGCTCAGCTTCAGATACGCGGCGGTATCTGTCTGCCGTTCCTCAAAGACCGTTCGGTAATAAGAAGGAGACATGTACAGATAATGACCGACATAGTTTTCCACCACATCCGCGATCTTCACTTCCCGCTCTATGCCATCGCCATCGGTGATGGTCAGCGTATCCCCGGCAGAAAGACCAAGGTTCATCGCCAGCTTCTCCGTGATGAGCGCGCCGTCGTCGCTCAGCGAAAGCTGCTCTGTATCGCCGCGGTGGCGAAGCGCGGTGAAGTCCGCGAAATCATCAAGATCAGAAGGCACGACGACCGTGACCGAACTGTCTTCTCCATCATCGCTGACCGTGACGGCGCTTTGTCCGATGCCGATGGCTTCTTCGACCTCGGCATTGTCTTGCAGACGCTGCAGGGCGTCAGCCTTCTCGGCAACGGTCGCATCAGTATCGAACGTGACGGCCGCGTCGAAATTGAAGATCTCCTCATACTGCTTAGTGACGATATCTGAGATGCTGTCCTGAATGCCGAAGCCTGCCACGAGCAAGGCACTGCAGCCCGCGATGCCGATCACGGTCATGAAGAAGCGCTTCTTGTATCGGAAGATATTCCGTGCGGTCACTTTCCAGCTGAATGAGAAATGCGACCATAGCAGCGGGACCCGCTCAAGCAGGATCTTTTTGCCGATCTTCGGTGCCCTCGGGCGCATCAGCTGGCTCGGCACTTCCATCAGCTCTTTGTATACCGCGGCGAATGCCGCCAGCATCGTCACGCCGATGACCAGGCCGCTGGCCAGCAGCATGAGCCCTGGCTGCAGCACGAACTTCAGTTCAGGCAGATTATACATGAGGTTCCATGCGTTGAAGATGACGCTGGGGAAGATATACATGCCCAGCGAACAGCCCAGGATAGAGCCGAATATGCCGGCGATGAAGGCATACATCAGATATTTCATCGCGATGGCGCCTTTGCTGTAGCCAAGCGCCTTCATCGTGCCGATGTTGCCGCGCTGCTCATCGACCATGCGCGTCATCGTCGTCAGACAGACGAGCGCGGCGACCAGGAAGAAGAATACCGGGAAGACGCGGGCAATGCCTTCCATGCGGTCTGCGACGCTGCCATAATCCATATACGAATACTGCGAGTTGCGGTCAAGCACGATCCATTGCGGATCATCGATGGCTTCGATCTGCGCCTTTGCCTTGTCCAGCCTGTCCTTCGCTAAGCCGAGCTCTTCCTCGCCCAGCTCGCGCTGCCGCTCCAGCTCGATCTTCCCCTGCGCCAGCTGGGCCCAGCCATCCGCGATCTGCTGCTCGCCCTGCGCCAGCTCCTGTTCGCTGGCTTGCTGCGCAGCCTCTAGCTGCGCCTTCTGCTCATCGATCATCCCCTGCAGCTCATTCATATAAGCTGCCGCTTCATCGATCTGATCGTTGAGCGTCTGCAGCTGTGCCTGCAGCGCATCGATGCTGCTTTGCATCTGCTGGGCCATGCGGCGGGCCGTTTCGCTGGCCGCCTTGCGCATCTCGATCTCTGCCTCGATGGCCGGTCGTTCGCTTTCCGACGCATTTTCCAGCTCCTCTTCCAGCTCTTCGATGCGGGCATCGTTTTCCGCTACGATGGCTTCATACTCATCGCGATTTTCCTCGAGCTGATCCAACTGGTCCTGGATCTGGCTGTTCTGGCTCTTCAGCTGATCCTTCAGCGCATCGACCCGCGTCTTCGCACTGCTCAGCATGCTTTCCAGCGAAGCGATCTGCGTCTGGGCCGCGGCAGTCTCCTGCTCGGCATACAGCCTGGAGGAATTGAGCGTGGCCTGATTCACGATCAGCTCGTTTTCCGCATCATTCAGCTGGTCCTCAGCGTCGCTGATCTGCTGATCGAACTGCGCTTGTGCATCCTGATATTCCTGTTCGCCTTCATCATACGCCTGCTGGGCCTGTTCCCGGATATCCTCCAGGCGCAGGTCCGCCCGTTCCAGCCCCAGGCTTTCCAAGCGGTTCTTGACCGGATCGGTCACATCGAAATACGCATCCTCATAGGAATTGAGCGCTTTTGCCCCCTCCACCGTCAGATTGACCTGCGTATAATAATCCATGTTGAAATCCTCATCGAGGATCGTGATGAAATTGTCGATAGATCCGCTGCCCACCGTCGTGCTCCCCTTCTCATAAGAGAGATAGACCGGAGTATACATCGTGCCCACGATCGTAAACGTATCTGTCTTCAGATAGTCTTTGATATCATCATCTGTCCCAGTGGCCAAGGTGATGGTATCTCCGACCTCCAGATCACTTTCCATCATCTTTTCTTCTTCCAGCAGACACTCGCCGCTCTTTTGCGGCATCCTTCCGCTGGCCAGGCGCACCTGGTTGATATAATCCGGATCGTCTCGATCAGGATCGGCCGACGGCATGCTCAGCACCTTCAGCGTGATCTGCCGCGTGTCCTTGACCGTCACCGCGTCCATCGAATAGGTCGCGTGCACACCGAGGACGCCCTCGATGTCCCGGATCTTCTCCACATCCTCATCGGTGAACCCGACCGTGGAAAACAGCTGGATATCCTGCAGATTATATTCGTCAAAATACGCGTCAGCCGTATATTTCATGTCCGGGACACTGGCTTTCACGCCGGCGAAGAAAGCCACGCCCAGGGCGACGATCAGCAGGATGGAGAGAAAGCGCCCGAAGCTCTTGCGGATCTCCCGCAGCGTATCCTTCCAGAGCGCGCTGTGCATCAGTATTCGATCCTTTCCACCGGCAGCGGATGTTCATTGATCTCGACGCTTTCGATGCGTCCGCTGCGCACCTTGATGACCTTGTCGCCCATCGCTGTCAGCGCCAGATTATGCGTGATGACGATGACGCTCACCCCGCGCTGGCGGCATGTGTCCTGCAGCAGCTTGAGGATCTGCTTTCCGGTCTGATAATCCAATGCGCCGGTCGGCTCATCGCACAGCAGCAGCTTCGGGTTCTTGGCCAACGCACGCGCGATCGCCACACGCTGCTGCTCACCGCCGGAAAGCTGCGCCGGAAAGTTGCGGGAGCGATCCGCCAGGCCGACCGCCTCGATCGTCTCATCGATATCCAAAGGATCCTTGCAGATCTGCGTCGCCAGCTCGACATTTTCCCTGACCGTCAGATTCTGCACCAGATTGTAGAACTGGAACACGAAGCCGATGTCATAACGGCGATAGGTCGTCAGCTGTCTGGCATTGTAGTCACTGACCCGCTTGCCATCCACGATGATCGTGCCGCTGCTCGCGGAATCCATACCGCCCAGAATATTCAGAATCGTGCTTTTCCCCGCTCCGCTGGCGCCGGCGATCACGACGAACTCTCCCTGATCGATGGAAAAGCTCACGCCTGCCAGTGCCTCGATGGAGACTTCTCCCATCTTATACACCTTTTTTACATCCTGAAACTCAATGTATGCACTCATCTGTCTCACTCCATTCAACACTCGTTCAGATACCAAACACAGTGTTCATTAACTCCCATCTGTATTATAATAAGAATCAGGCAGGGATTCAATCATCACATCTGATGAGAATGTCATGCAAATCAACACATTTGATCATTTTGTTCAACAGGAGGATACAGAGATGAAAAAAGAAGACGGACGGGTACGCATCACCCGTCAGATGATCCGCACGGCGCTGCTGAACCTGCTTCGCGAAAAGCCACTTCAGCACATCACCGTCCGCGAGCTATGCGAAAAAGCATCCATCAACCGCGGAACCTTTTACGCCCATTACGACGACATTTATGACCTGATGGAACAGATCGAGCAGAGCATGTTCGATGAATTCAAGGCGATCCTGCGCCCGCTGCTCGAAGATCAGGACCCCTATGATCTGGTGGAGACGATCACCCGCATCTTCAGCTATATCCGGGAACACGCCGACCTGTGCCTGGTCACCCTGGGGCCGCACAGCGACAAGAAGCTGCTCTACCGGCTCATCGAGCTGGGCAAGCAGGCCTGCCTGAACTCGCAGCTGAGCCTCTTTCCCCACGCCGATCCCCACATGCTCGATTATTACTACACCTTTGTCTCCTCCGGATGCATCGCCATACTGGAAAAATGGATGAACGAGGGCATGCCGGACAGCACCGACCACTTAGCCGCCTTTGTCCGCACGCTCATCTCCCCGGCATTTGACACTGCGCGGGCAAAACGCTTGTCCTCCGGCCAGCAGCGGATATAATAAGGAAAACGACAAGGAAGGTAACTATGAAAAAACTCACGATCGACAATATGCATGAGCTGCAGCCCTGGATAGCGCTGGCCGGATATGAAGACTGCAACGCCAACGTCGTCACGATGCTGATGTGGCAGTATCCCTATCCGTTCTATTTCGAAGTGCATGCGCATTTTGCGCTCGTCTGCTTTCACATCGAAGCAGAAGATGAGACTTACTGGTACATGCCATTCTGCGCAGAGGAATACCGCATGGAAGCCGTCAGCGCCATGCTGGCATATGGCCGCCAGCACGGCATCCCTGCGCGCATGTCCTGCCTGAGCCGCGAATGGCGCGACTGGCTGGCCGAACATTTCCAGGATCAGGTCGTATTCGACATCAGGTGGGATGGCAAAGACTACATCTATTCCCGCACCCAGCAAGAGACGCTGAAAGGAAAGAAGATGCAGAAGCGCCGCAACCATTACAATGCCTTTTTGAAGGAATATGAGGGCAGATGGGCATTTCACCGGCTGAGCAGGGATGATTTCGACGATATCTTCTCGCTGCTGAGCGAATGGCAGGACAGTCATGATGACATCTTCGGCATCCAGGAAGAAGAACAAGGCATCCGCTTTTTGCTGGAGCATGCCGAAGAGCTTTCCCTGGATGGCGGGGTCATCACCATCGACGGCCGCATGAAGGCCTTCTCCATCGTTTCTCACACTACCCCATACATGCTGGACATCCATGTGGAAAAGGCTGACCGCAATATCCGCGGGCTGTATGTCGCCATCTTGAAAAACTATCTGGAGATCGCCGATCCGGCAGTGACGCTGATCAACCGCGAGGATGACATGGGCCTGCCTTCGCTGATCAAGGCCAAGCGCGACATGCATCCGATCCGCATCGTACAGAAATATACCGCTGTCTTCCGCAGTTGGGAGATCACCGCGCCCAAACCAGAAGAGAAAGACCAGCTGAACGCGCTGTGGCTCGACAGCTTCGCAGAAGAGACGCCAAAGAGCGCTGCGTTTTACTTCAGCCGCATGTACCGCCCGCAGGACTGCCGCGTGCTGCGCAGCGGGGATCAGATCATCGCCATGTGTATGTTCCCGCAATGGCAGCTCTCCCTGAATGGCCGTCCCGTCTCCTTCCGCTTCCTGGAAGGGGTGGCCGTCCGCCGGGAATACCGCCGCTGCGGATACATGAAACGGCTGCTCGATCACGTCTTTCAGGAATTCGCCGATGCGCGCTGGATCCTGCAGGCCTATGACTGGGATCTGTATGTGCCCTTCGGCTTCGCCAAGAGTCATTTCATGAAGCGCGTCATCCTGGACAAGGCGGCGCTCCCGCCCGAAGAAGGAAGCTGGACAGACGCTGATGCAGCGGCATGCCTCTCCCTCTATGAAACGATGATGCGCGGCCACGACGGCTTTCGCATCCGCGACCTGACCTATTATCAGGACTTCTGGCTGCCTTATCAGGCTTGCTGCGGCATGCGTGTGCAAGTATTCCTCCATGAAGGCCAGGCGGAAGGATACGCCTGCTGGGAAGAGCGTGAAGAGGAACGCCTCATCAGCGAGCTCGTCTGCACCTCGGAAGCAGCAGCCCTGTGCATGCTGGCTTCCCTGACATCAGCGGACAAGACGACAGCGGCCATCGTCTCCCCGAAGCTGAACATCCCAGGGAAAAGCGAGACCGTTCCCGTGCTGATGGCCAGAGAACCGCTTTCGCTGCACGCGCCTTGCTTCCTGAGCGAATGTCTGTAAAACGCCTGCCTTATGTTACAGATTCATCATCTTTTCCTCAGGCGGATTATGCTATACTGAACACAGATGAGGTGATCAACATGCACATCTTGCTGGTAGAAGATGACAGCGCCATCACCATGGGGCTGGACTATACGCTGAAAAAAGAAGGATATGCGGTCTGTATCTGCATGTCGGTGGAACAGGCCCGCGCCGCATTGAGCAAACAGCGCTTCGACCTTGCGCTCATCGACCTCTCCCTGCCCGACGGCAGCGGATTCGACTTATGTGATCCGGCTCGCGCACAGGGCGCGGCCGTCATCTTCCTGACGGCATCTGATGATGAGATGTGTGTCGTCAAAGGGCTCGACATGGGCGGCGATGATTATGTGACCAAGCCCTTCCGCCTGCAGGAGCTGCTCAGCCGCATCCGCAGCGTGCTGCGCCGCCGACAAGACAGACAGGACGACGTCATCCGCATCCGGGAGCTGCGCGTGGATCTTCGCCAGGCCAAGGTATTCCGAAACGGCCAGGAAGTATACTTGTCCGCCATGGAATATCAGCTTTTCCTGTTCTTCCTGCATCATCCCGGACAGATCCTCACCCGCGCGCAGCTGCTGGATGCGCTGTGGGACAACAAAGGGCAGTATGTGGAGGACAACACGCTTTCCGTCACGATGAAGCGGCTGCGCGAGAAGATCGAGGCCGATCCGCAGAACCCTGTGCTCATCACCACCATCCGCGGTCTGGGCTACCGCATGGAGCCGCTGCGTGAATCATAGGGATATCCGCCGCTGGGTGCTCTTCGTCCTGGCGCTGTGCCTGCTCATCACCGTGATCCTGCTGCTGATCGCCCCGCAGCTGGTCTTGCCCTTCCTGCTCAGCGCGCTGTTGTGGAACGCGGTGAGCGCGGCGCTCATCCATCTGGTCAACCGCCGCATCCGCACCCTCAGCGACCAGCTGATGCGCGTCTACAGCAATTCCCTGCATACTGATATCCGCGACAATGAAGAAGGCGCATTGAGCATCCTGCGCAATGACATCTACAAGATCACCCGCACCTTCCATGAGCAGCAAAAGCAGTCGGAAAAAGACCGGCTCTTCTTGTCCGACACGATCAGCGACATCTCCCATCAGCTGCGCACGCCGCTGACTTCCATGCGCATGATGAACGAACTGCTGCAGCAGGATCTTCCCGAAGCGCAGCGCCAGGAGTTCTTCAGCTGCGTGAACCAGCAGCTGGACCGGCTGGAATGGCTAGTCTCCTCCCTGCTCAAGCTGGCGCGCATGGACGCGTGCGCCATCACCTTCCAGCCTGCGCAAGTCACGCTGCAGCAGCTTGTGCTCAGCGCGCTGGAACCGCTCACCACCATGATCCAGGACAAGCAGATCCAGATCGACATGGACGTGGGCAGCATCCAGGTGCGCACCGATCCTGGCTGGAGCAGCGAGGCACTGCTCAACATCCTCAAGAATGCGGCCGAACACACGCCGGCCAACGGTACGATCCGCATACGGGCAAGGCAGACGCCGGTGCATACCGCACTGCAGATCACAGACAGCGGACCGGGCATGAACCGGGAAGAGCTGGCGCATGTCTTCGAGCGCTTTTACCGCGGGACACATGCCGCTGACGGCTCGGTCGGCATCGGCATGGCCATGGCCCAGGCCATCCTGCGCGCTCAGCACGGCGACATCCGCGCAGACAGCCAGCCAGGCAGCGGCGCAAGCTTTACGGTATTGTTTCAGGCATCAGACACATGATGCCTTTTTGCATGACAGATGTGTCATTTCCCAGTCACGCTTCTGTCATTCCTGCTTCGTACCATGAAGAAAAAGGAGGACGATCACATGGAGATCTTACAAGTGACACATCTGAATAAAAGCTATGGCACAGGAGAAGGAAAGGTCACGGCGCTAGATGACGTGAGCTTTTCTGTCCAGCAAGGAGAATTTGTGGCCATCATGGGCCCCAGCGGCTCAGGAAAGAGCACCCTGCTGCATATGCTGGGCGGCGTGGACCGCCCGGACAGCGGAAAGGTCCTCATCGACGGCTGCGACATCTATGAGATGGATGAATCCGCACTGGCCATCTTCCGCCGCCGGCAGATCGGACTGATCTACCAGTTTTACAACCTCATCCCTATCCTGAACGCGAAAGAAAACCTCACGCTGCCTCTGCAGCTGGATGGCAGAAAGCCAGATAAAGATTATTTTGACAAGCTGGTCCAGGCGCTTGGCCTGAAAGAGCGGCTGTCTCATCTGCCCGCTCAGCTTTCCGGCGGACAGCAGCAGCGTGTCTCGATCGGCCGCGCGCTGATCGCCAAGCCAGCCATCGTGCTGGCAGACGAACCGACCGGCAATCTGGATTCACACAACAGCCAGGAGATCATGGCGCTGTTCCGCCAGTTCCATCGGGAATATCATCAGACCCTGATCATCATCACGCACGATGAATCGATCGCCCTGCAGGCAGATCGGATCCTCTCCATGCAGGATGGCGCCATCGTGAAAGATGAGGTGATCCGCCGATGAAGCTGATCGCCCGGCTGACGCTGCGTGCCCTGAAGGAAAACCGCAGGCGCACGATGGCCACCATGCTGGCCATCATCATCGCCACGGCCATGCTCTGCAGCATCACCACCCTGGCCGCCAGCGCCATCAACGGCATGAAGCAGCGCGAGATCGCCACCAGCGGATACTGGCACACCGAATATGCCGGCGTGCCCGGCGATCAGGTTTCCCGGATCTGCGAGGACGAAGGCAGCGCCGCCTGCGCCGTTACCCAAGGTGTCGGCTACGCCCGGAGCGAAAAGATCTACAACGTGAGACGCCCCTATTTCTATATCACCGCCGTCGATGCGGATGGCTTTGCGTTTCGCCCTTATCCGCTGCTGAAAGGACGCCTGCCCAAGACATCGCAGGAAGTGCTTCTGCCTGAATCACTGGCTTCGCTCTCTTCCTTTTCTGCCCAGATCGGCGATACGCTTACGCTGACCATGGGTGATCGCGTGCGCGACGATGGCACGACGATGGCGCAGAACTATTCCTATGAAGGAGAAGACGAACGATTCGTCACCAACGGACGCGCATCCTTCACCATCGTCGGCATCTATGATGACAGCGCTTCTTCCAATTCGCTCTCTGCCGGCTATGACTTCGTCAGCGGAATGACGCAGATCAGCGATGCGCAGACCTATGACGTCTATGTGCAAAATACGCCGCTGGACAGCTCGCTCTATGCGCATGCGGATGCGCTGGGCAGCGAGACCGGCTGCGAAGAAGTGGTCCACAACAGTTATCTGCTCTTATATGAAGGCGTTGCAGGCGATGATCAGCTGGTCTTCATGATCAAGCTGCTGACGCTGATCATCTCGCTCATCATCACCGTCAGCGCCATGGCGGTCATCTACAATTCCTTCAACATCTCCCTGAGCCAGCGCAGCCGCTATCTGGGCATGCTGGCCAGCGTAGGCGCGACCCGGGCGCAGAAACGGCAGAGCGTATTCCTCGAGGCGCTCTTCCTGGCCATCCCCTGCATCCCGCTGGGCATAGCCGCGGGGCTTGGCGCCACCGCGCTGACCCTGAATCATGTCAGCGCCGTGCTGAGCTCGATCATCCCCGGCATGCAGATGCCTTTTGTCATCAGCCCTGCGCTGCTTGCTCTGGCCGTGCTGCTTTCGCTCATCACGCTGTTCGTGAGCGCATGGCGGCCTGCGCAGCGCGCAGCCTCCATCACCCCGATCAAAGCGATCCGGCAGACCAAAGACATCAACGCTTCCCATGTCCGCTTCTCCCAGCTGATCCAGAAGGTATTCGGATTCGAGGCCGTGCTTGCCTTGAAGAATCAGAAACGCAGCCGCGGACGCTATCTCGCCGTGCTCTTTTCGCTCACCCTTTCCCTGACCTTGTTCATCACCGTATCCACATTCACTTCTTATCTGCAGCACGCATCGTCCATGACGCTCGGTACCGTTCCCGATGTCATGCTGACGTATTCGACCGGCAGTGTCCCTGACGACATCCATAAAAGCGATCCGCTGCTGACGCTGGATCACGCGCAGGAAGCCGTGCGCATCCAGAGCATCTATCTGTCGCTGAGGGACAGCTCGCTGATCAACGATGACATCCAGCAGCTGCAGCGGGAACAATACGGCGATGTCGCCTCTTCCATACGCATCGCCTCCCTGGATGATGCTTCCCTGCAGCGGCTTTGCGAACAAAACGGGATCGCGCGGCAGGCTGTCCTGGAACAAGGAGGCGGCATCCTCGCCAACCACATCACCTCCGAGATCAGCCAGGCCGATCACACTTTTGCTGAGGCCGATTATCTCAAGCCGGGCATCACAGAGCTGACGCTGGACTCGATGGGGGATGAGACCGTCTCTCACACCTTGCCGATCGCCGCCTATATCAGCAGCACAGATGTGCTGGACATGGAAAACAGCGACATCGGCGGCGCGACCATCTATGTCAGCGAGGATACCCTGGAACGGCTCAGCGAAGGAACGGACCGCTACTATCAGTACGTCATCAATTACAGCACGGACGATGCGCAGGCGCTGGAATCAGAGATCGAGCAATGCGTGAATCAAAACGCGGACCTGCAGATGTATGCCGACTGGCAGAGCGCCGAGGAAGGACAGGCTCAGCAGGATACGATGTACAGCGTCATCAATCTGTTCGTCTATGCCTTCATCCTGTTGATCGCCTGCATCTGTGTGACCAATGTGTTCAACACGCTGACATCCAGCCTGGCTCTGCGCGCATCAGAAAACGCCACCCTGCTGTCTATCGGCATGACCAGAAAACAGTTCCGCCGCATGATCAGCTTCGAAGCGCTGTTCTATGCCATCAAGAGCTCGATCTATGGGATCCTGCTGGCACTGCCGCTGTGTCTGCTCATCTACAACACCATCGGCGTCAAATTCAGCTTCGAGTTCTATCTGCCATTGGCTCACGTGCTCATTGGTGTGTTCATCCTCATCCTGCTCACCGTGATCATCATGCGCTACCATATGTCATTGAACAAAAAAGAAAGCATGATCGAGACCATACGCAGAGAAAGCATATAAGCAGAAAAGAACCGGATCATCATTCCGGTTCTTTTCTGCTTATACAGCCATCCTCCATCACATAGACCGTATGACATCGCTGTGCGATGCGCGGATCGTGTGTGACGATCAACATCGTATGCCCCTGCGCATTCAATCGGACAAGCGATGACATGACTTCATCAGCGGTCCTGCGGTCAAGCGCGCCAGTCGGCTCATCCGCAAGGATGAGCTGAGGATCATTGGCGATGGCCCGGCAAATCGCGATCCGTTGTTTCTGCCCGCCGGAAAGCTGAGAAACCTTTCGTCTCGCATATTCTTCCATGCGCATCATCCGCATGGCCTCCATTGCTTTCTGCTTTGCCTGCCCCAAAGTATACTGACGGTCAAATAATAACGGGGTCATCACATTGGCCAGCGCCGAACGGTCTTCCAGCAGCGCAAAATCTTGCATGATAAAGCCGATCTTCTGGTTGCGTAGCTTTGCTTTTTCTCTTTCATTCAGTTTCTCCACCGCCTGATCCCCTAACACATATGTGCCTTGTTCATATGTATCCAACAGGCCGATGATCTTCAATAGTGTCGATTTGCCTGAACCGCTTGCCCCGATGACCGCAACCAATTCACCTTGTTCGATTTGCAGGCCGACATTCCTCAATGCGTGTACTTCATTGTCTTTTCCACGATGATAATATTTATCGATATCGTAAAGCCCGATCTGCATGTCTTTCTCCTCCCTCATTCACTGTACAGCTGAGCGATGCGCTTCGTTGACATCATGTGCTGGATAAGCATAGAAAGCAGCAGATACAAGATATAACAGATCAGTACGGCGGCCATGATGCTCTTTGGCCCGATCGGCGCGCACAGGCTTTCGATGAACATCCAATGGGGATGGCTATCCAGGTATACGATGGACATCCGGCTCACATGATCAATGATCATCTCGCTGCCCTTCAGGATCAGCAAAGCTGTCACGCCCATCGGCAGAAACAAGATCGTATCCTGACATAAAGAGATCATGCGGCGCTGATTCGCCTGCGCCCCGCAGATCATCAGGATGCTTTCTTCTTTTTGGTGATTCAGCATCCGCAGCGCTTTGCTGGCTGCGACTCCTGATAAAGCCAGCATCGTAAACACGGCTGCCGTAACCAGAGAGAAAAGATGTGCTTCATCGGCCCAATATGCTTCCTGCCATTCCTCACTGATGAGCACTGCTCCTTTTTCCTTCAACGCGCTCAGCTGAGCGGATGATCCAGTACATAGACCTCCTTGTTCATCGTTCCATAACGCAACCAGCTGCGGATGCGCTTTCCAATAGGCATGACTGTCACATGCCAGCATATCGCTGTAGATCTCATCGATCAATGACCCGCCGAACGACTCTGTATCCTGTAAGATAGCTGAAAAATCTTCATATGTTCCAATGATCTTCACCGATATCTGTTCCGCGCTCATCGACACCGGCAGCAGATACGTTTTCCCCACCTCGTATCCATCGAGAAGACCTTCACGAACGATGACAGGCAATGTATCGTCCATGCCTTGTTTCAGCGCATCAAACCCCAGCTGCTCACTAAGCTGCGCGGGCAGCACGCTCAATTCCTGATCTTTTGCCTGCCGAGTCAGCGGCAGGACCACATCGACATGCGATGGAAGAGGAATGTAAGTCAGTTCTTCATCTTGCGGTTCTTCTGACACCCACGCCATTTGATCCAAACCGAGCCGCTCTGCCAGATTCATCTGTGTGTGCAGATCATGAAAACAGCCGAATGAAGAGGCCAGGAAGAACACGCTTATGCTCAGCTCCAGGATCAGAAATAAAGCAAAGCCGATATCGTGACGCAGATCATGCAATGCCATCCAGATCGTCTTCATGCGGCCTCCTCTTGCCACGCATAAACCGGCAAAAACAACAGGACCTGCAATAAGACAAGGATACCGCCTACTGCGCAATACAGCGATAGCGGCAAGCCCGGCCGCACTTCATAATGGCTCAGCAGCAGATCCTGCAAGGGGCTGGTCAGCACTTCCATCCCACAGGAAAGCAGCCAGGCAAGAATCGTCAGGATCATGATCTCCAAAAACATACAGGCTTCCATTTTTCCGCTTCCACACCCGCATAATGCCAATACCCGGCGATGCTGCTCGTTGCGGCGATTCCAAAACCAGACCAGAAAAAGCGTATTGATGCACCCTAACATGGCAACACCGATGCACCCTGCCGTCTTTTTGTAAAAATCTTGCAGAAATGCTTGCTGCCGGTCATAAAGGAGACTGGGTGGTTCGATAAACGCATCATCGCCATAAGTCATCAGCAGATCGTTGAGCCGCTGATTTTGCGGCTGATCCAGCTCCTCTTCATAACGGAAAGAAAACGAAGAAGCCGAAGATATTGCTAAGCTGTCGATGCTGGACAGCCCTCTGATCGTCTGCTGATCCCATATCCCCGCGATGTTAAATATGCTGCCCGCTTCCTCTATCGTGTCTTTGACATTCAATTGCTGCGCTTTTGCCTCGTCTCGGTTCAAAATGATCCAGTTCCCATCCAGCTGCAGGTCATTTTGTCCTGTCTGCTTTTGCCACTCTTCTTGCGCCAGCGACGCGGATGTGAATCGTTCGCTGTCAGCCTCGATCTCGATCAATTCAGGCATCTCAGGCAGCGCAAAGAGCATATCAAGAAAATGCGCCTTCTCTTCCTGGCTGATCCCATCAGCCCATGTCAGAGAATTCATGAAATAAACGGTATGAGAAAGATAAAGATCATGTTGATAAGATACCCAGCCCATGCGCAAAAGCATCAGGAAAGAAAAAGAGTTCAGAAATATCGTAAATACGATAAGACATGCCATCAATGTCCTGGTCTTGAAAAAGGCAGAGAGATCATTACAGATCAGCCAGATCAACTTCATATGCGTTTGCCACTTCCTGCAGATACTGATCGCGGTAATCCGATGGCAGATCCCATCGATCAAGATCATTTCCAATGCCGCTGAGCATCGCGATCCATCTGAACAACACATAATCAGAGAGAAGCTCTTCGCTGCCATCGCTTAATGCCGCAAGACAGGCGCGTACACCATTGTCTCCCATAGAAAGGACGATCGGCTCATACTGAGAAATCAAAGGACGATTGACCGCATATCCTTCCGCATTGGCAAAATTATACGGATCGATATCTCTGATATCCTGAATATAGCGTTCAATATTGATGCGGTCCCGTTCCTGCTCATCTGCACTGACGACGACCTGTGCTTCATAGGTCAAAATGACCGCGTCATCATAGTTTTTCATCATTCGCAAAGCATATGTGCCCTCTTCCTCTGGAAATGTGCCATTGCCCGCATCATCGATCTCGATAGGCTGTTCAGATGAGCTGAATTGTAATGTAAACGGGTCCTCGATTGCGGACGCTGAATACACCCGAAAAGCTTCGCCTGGCTTTACCGCAAAGCGATACAACGGAGATCCTGCAGGATCAGCATAAGTCAATGCGTCATTGAGCCGGTCCCGCACCTCATCGAGCTGTTCATCCTCCACGATGGAAAATTCGCTCAGCCGCGGCCATATCGTTTCTGTTCCTGCGTCCAGCTGCAGCGCATCGCTGACGTTTTCTGGAAGCTCCCGCTGGCCCGGCATCAGTACACCAGAGACAAACACCAATCCAATGACGACGATCAGGATCGGAAGAAACGACAATACGATCTTCCGCCATCGCTTTTTTTTCATTTTCTCCCTCATTTCTTATCGCACTTCGACCGTATAGCAGCTGACATACTCAGGCACATATCCTTCAGGGTCATTCAGCTTCATATTCAACAAGAATATATCGTAATCCCCTGGCTCTTCTGGAAGTTCCAAAGTACAGTCACCGCTCACTGCGGTCTGCGCATCGATATCATAAAGCAGCGTTTCCCCTTGATCAAAACGTGCCCATTTTCCATCACACCACACCATGAACATGCCGGTCCGTGTTTGATCGTCATCCATGTATTTATAAAGCACGCGCAGATCCAGTTCTCCGCCCGCCGGTCCGCTGAATCGCGTATCGCTATGATCTTCCATCTTCTGCGGATCAGCGATCGAGGCGATCGCTTCCGGGACGAAAAGTCCGCCTGTTCCATTGATGACCGGCTGATAGATCGTGCTCCAGGCCTCACTGGATAAAAATGCCTCATCATTCGCATCAAACAGATCGATCGCTTCCTGTAAAAAACTATCGTCTGCAGTTCCCGGATACAGTAATGTATCAAAATAATCCAGGTAAGAAGCATTATTCTGTCTGCCGATAAATTTGCTTACCGTATGGATACTTTGCATTTGATCTTCCGCATTGCTTTTGTAAATAAACGAAAAATCAATGCTATGATTATAACGCAGGTCGATCTGACTGACATCGACGTCAATTTCACTCAAGCTCCCTTTGACAGGCAGCTGAACATAATGCACTTCAGCCATCTTCCCTCCCTCTACAGAGGAAGGAACGACTTGATCGTCCACGCTGACCATGAACAGCCCATCCAATGTTTCCACATCTGATTCTGGAACGATTTCATAAGAAAGCACAGTATCGATATGTCCGTTCTCCGGAATATCAAAATACAGGTCGATCATCGGCTGACCATTTTTCTCACAGACTTGGCTCACGAAAGATGACGAGCCGCCCATCTCATTGACAGCCAGCGTATGAGATCGTGTTTCCTGCATCGGCCCTTGATCGTTTATCTGCTCATCAGAGCGATCCATCATCTGATCAGAAGTATATGTCTGCATATGAGAACAGCCTGCCAAAAGCAAGGCCATGCATGCTATGATAATTTTTTTCATATCCTTTCCTCATTTCCCCCATTTCCTACCTTGAAGATATCATAACGAATATAAAATAGTATTCATATAGATGTAATAAATGTGTTAAACCATGCGCCAAGCTAACGGCAAGCGTAAAAAAAGCTGACCTCTCTGACTGTGAAAAGATCAGCCTGGCACTGTCATCACGATATCCTTCATGCTGCGCCGAATATCGTGATGATCAAATAAAAAAACGGAACCATCCTGCCTTTGCTGGCTTTCCGGTTCCGTTTGGCTCATCGATCTGATCAGCTCAATAATAGTATACCGAGTTCTTGACTTCTTCACAGCGCTCATGGCCGAGCACATATTCGATGATGGCGAACGCCATATCGATGGAAGCTGCCGCAGAGCGTCCGGTGATCAGGTTGCCGTCCGTCACGACGTACTGATCGTGATATGTTCCGCCGAAATCTTCGTCCATGCTCGTGAAGCAAGTATAGTTCCTGCCTTTGAGCAGGCCCATGTGTCCCAGCACCGTCGGCCCGGCACAAATGGCTGCCGTCAGCTTGCCCTGTTCGAAGAAATCCTTCAGGATGCCTTTCACCTTTTCGTTCTGCTCGATCTTCTGGTAGTGCGGTCCGCCAGGCAAGAATACACCGTCATATTCATCAAGATCCACTTCATCCAGCGCCTTGAGATCGGAAAACGTTAATGCAAAGCGTCCGGTGGCCTCATGCCCATTCACCGCGGCAACATCGATCGTGATGCCTGCGCGTCTCAGCAATGCGATCGTTCCCACTGCCTCCAGTTCTTCAAATCCATTGTCCATCATACATAAGATCTTCATCGTCTTCACCTCTAACTCAAGTATAACCGCTTTTCCCTCAATTGCAAGTCAGGAAGAGAAAGCTTTCCTTGCTGGTTTATGTTATACTGAAAGTCATGAGGAGGGATATCCATGATCATCGAGGAACCGGCATGCCGCGCGGCGTATCACACCACGCTGTGCGGACTATGGGAACGCAGCGTCCGCTCCACGCACCATTGGTTCGACAATGCTGATATCGACGCATTGAAGCCGACGCTCCCCGCGCACATCGACGCCTTTTCCCACTTGCTCATTGCCCGGGAAAACGAAAAAAATGTCGGATTCATCGGCGTATGCGGCGATTTCGTCAATATGCTGTTCGTGGATGCGGACGAACAGGGAAAAGGAATCGGCTCAGCCTTGCTGAATGAGGCGGAAAAGCGTTTCGGCATCACTTCCACTTCCGTATTGAATGACAATGCGGCGGCATTGGCTTTTTATGAAAAACGAGGGTATGTCATGATCAGGCAGGACGGACGAGAGAAGCTGCTCATGCGCAAGGAAGGAAGATCGCATGAAGCGAGCTAAACACATCCTGCCCGCGCTGCTCCTGCTGGCGGCAAATTATTATCTCATGCCGCTGTCTGTGCAGGATTCTGATTCCGCGATGATCATCCTGCTGCTCCTGATGCCAGGGCTGACGCTGGCCGTCTGCTTTGCCTGCGGCTGCGGAAGATTCTCCTGGCTGTTTCCTTTTCTCTCCGTCCTCTTGTTCATGCCGTCCATCCCCCTTTATTTCACCATGGACGCTTATGGCATGATCATCGTCTATGCGCTGATCTCGTTCATCGGCTTTGCCGCAGGAAGAGGCATGCGCCTGCTGATCCGCCGGGAACAATCCCGCATCTCGGAACAGTAGTTTATTTGCTTTTTTCTTCAGCCATACTATAATATGGAAAGAAAGCAGGTGCATGATGAAATTCCTTTTTTCCCGCATCAAGAAAGATATGGTCCTGAATGCGCTGATCGTGCTCGTCCTGGGCGCCATCCTATTGTTTTATCCCACCGCGGCGACCGCGCTGGTCTGTTATGTGCTGGGCGCTTTGCTGCTCGTCTATGGCGGCATCACCATGCATCAGTATCTCAGCGATCCTTATCGCAGCGCTGCCCGCCTGGCGGCATCGCTCACGCTGATCGTATTGGGTGCCTTCGTCCTCTTTCGGTACCGGACCGTCGTGTCCATCATCCCCTTTCTGATGGGGATCTTCTTCCTGTTTTGCGGCATCCGGGAGACCACATGCGCGCTGTCTCTGAAGGATGCCGGCTATTCCGGATGGCAGGTCAACCTGACGCTGGCGCTCATCATGTCCGCAGCAGGTATCCTGCTGATCTTCAATCCATTTACCGCGGCGGCCTTTGCCGTCCGCTTCATCGGCATCATGCTGATCTATGATGCCGTCTCACAGCTGTGGAATATCCACTGTCTGTCTTCTCACGCAAGGGGGTTTTTCAAATGACAACGATCAGAGTACAGCGACAGATCGAAGAGCTGATGGAACAGATGTTCCCTGGGCTGGACATCGCGGCGATCACACCGACAGACCCGGTAAATGACGAGACCGACGTCTATCTCATCGAGATGGAAGACGGCCGCGAATACTGGGCCTTCGATGATCAGAGCGATATCCGCATGCTGAGCAAAAACAGCATCTACGCCGATCCGGCCGACGCCTATGAGGCGCTGGAGGCCCTGCGCGAATCCCTGGCTCAGGAAGAGATCGGGGATCGCAGCGACTACCTGTAACGACCTATCGAACGGCGCTTTGTTTTCGATCCATCGATTGCTGCAAGAAAGAAGTCCATCTTGCAGCTTTTTTTATCGCTTCACACACAGCGCGTTGATTTTCTGCGCAATTTCCTCGATGACCTCGATGAAACATTCATCGCTGCACCCTGTCGGATCAGGAAGTCCCCAGTTCTCATCAAATGCTCTGCCGATATAAGGGCAGCTGACATCACACCCCATGGAAATCGCTATATCCGGCACAGGGATCTGATCGATCGTCTTGCTGTACTGGCTTTGTTCCATATCTATCCCATAACGCTGTTTCATCAGCCGCACAGCGTCCTGGTTGATCTGCGGCTTGGTCTGTGTCCCGGCAGAATAGAAATCAAACTGATCCTTTGCCAAATGCTTTCCCAGCGCTTCGGCGATCTGACTGCGGCAGGAGTTATGCACGCAGATAAACGCTACTTTTCTCTTTTCCATCATCGATCCTCCAACGCTTGCCTGTTTTGCGTCTTGCGCAATGCTCGATCCAGGCATGTGCGAAAAGACAGGAATGCCATCACTCCTGTCTCCATGCGCCTGCACAGCGCAGGGCGCGTTCTGCTGTGGCGTCTGCCAGCTCCAGCATCTCGTTCAGCGTCATCCCCTGGCTCAACGCGTATAAACAGGCGCCGGCATGGGCGTCTCCCGCGCCGATCGTATCTGTCACTTCCACTTTTCGTGCAGCATGGCTGACCGTGCCGTTTGGGCCGCAGGCGATGCTTCCGCTGCTGCCAAGCGTGATGATCACGTTGTCCGCGCCTTGTGCGCGCAAGGCCAAAGCCGCCTGGACCGCATCCTGCTGCCCGCTCATGATCTGCGCTTCCTGTTCGTTGAGGTGCAAGGTCGGATGCAGCGGCATCAACAGGCTCAGCTGTTCCTGAATGCTCGTCAGCCGCGGGCCCGGCGCAAGCATCAGCCGCAGTCCGCTGTGTATGGCAAACTGGATCAGGCACGCATTCTGCGCTTCTTCCAGATCGATGCCGCACAGATACAGCCAGCCATAAGAAGCGGGGTCGAGCTGTGACAGCCACTGCGCGCGGAATCGATATTCCGCACCATGCACACAGAGAAATGTGCGTTCGCCATCAGGTTCGACCAGGCAATAACAACAGCCGTTTTCCTCATCGCTGTCAAACAAGATCATATGCGGGTCATGGCCGACCTCCTTGCGCACAGCGTCTGCGAATGCGCCCTTGCCGACCACACCGGCAAAATGCGGCTGTCCGCCGCAGCACTTCACGGCTTCATAGACATTATAGGCACAGCCGCCGCTCTTCATCTGCTGCGCAGCGATGTTGATGTCTTGCTGGCGGGCAGGGAGATGCGGCACCTGAAGCAGCACATCCATCGTCAGTGAGCCGATGATCAGCGGCCTATGTGAAGTAGACGTATTCGTCATCATGGTGTTCCAGCACTTCGCGGCCGATCTCCTCCAGCGCGCAGACCTCACCGCCAAAATCCTCGTCATATTCCACACGGATCCTGCCGGTCAGCCGCACCCAGGAAAGCGGCCTCGGCTTCTGATCAGCCGTATATACCCACATGCCGATCAGCGAGGTATCATCGCTGCAGCACACCATCGCTTCCCGTCCGGCCACATAAGCATGCGCCCGCTCTTCATTGACCGGATACACCTTCACCTCAACGGTGACCTGTCTCCCCTCATATTTGCGGGGATGCTCAAGGGCGTCCATGTACCAGATGCCATAATCATAATCTTCCAGCACGAGCGGGTCGGCCTGCTCGTCAAAGGGGAGCTGTTCATCTCCGGAAGACAGGATGCTCCCATCCTTATGCTCATAGATCAGCTGTGCGCGCTTGTTCATCGCCTTGATGTTGTTGCGCAGATAACGCATCCGGGTGCTTTCGTCACAGCGGTTGAAGATGATGGTCTCGCTGTGGCGCAGCTGCTCATAGAGGATGCTGCGCATATTGGCCAGATACAGCGCAAAGGTCGAGGCATCTACCGTGGACAGGATCTGCACGAGGATCCAGCGCAGCGGCATCTCCACGTCGAGGAACTGATCCACGCTCCACATGCCGTTGAATTCGATCATCACGCGGTCCGGATGAAAGAGCTGCTCGCACTTTTCCATAAATGCGGCGGTCAGCTTTTCCGGCGCGTTCACAGATACGATATCCGCATGAACACGCTGCGCCAGATCTTTGGTATAGCGCACGCCGCCTTCTTCACACAGCAGGATGAGCGTTTTCTCTTCCCCTGTATTGAAGCCGGGATCGTTCAAGGTCTCCTGGATCAGCGTCGTCTTCCCGCTCTCCAGAAAGCCGGTAAACAAGTAAACGAGACATTCCTGCATCTCATTCCACCTCGATCGTCCAGTCTGGATCTGCCGCCTGTCCGCTTTCCTTTTCGAACAGCTTGCTCAGCGCGGGCTCATTCAGCTTTGCGCCGATGACGCAATATCGTCCGGTGTAATCCGGCGCGCCTTCTCGCAGCGCATACTCTCCCGGCGTGACATCGAAATAATACCAGGTGTCTTCGCCCTGCAGCATGCCCTTGGCGCGCAGCACTTGTCCTAAGGCAGTGTCAGCGGAAAGGGCCTTTACGATGCTCAGCAGCTCATCTCTGGTGTAGACCTGCGCAGTTTCCGCGCCCCAGCTGGTGAACACTTCATCAGCATGATGATGGTGGTGCGCACAGCCGCATTCATCCTCATGATGATGCGCATGATCATGGTGATGATGTTCATGATCGTGCTCGTGGTCATGCGCATGGTCATGGCCGTGATGATGACCGCAGACCGCGCAGATCTCCTCTTCTTCCATGAGCGCGCGGCGCAGTCCGCCATGATGTTCCATCGCTTCAACGATCGTCTTCCCATCCAGCTGATCCCATGGCGTGCTGACCAGGGATGCCTCAGGATTCAGGCCATGAAGCAGCTGCATGCACGCCTCGACCTCATCCGCTGATTTGCCCTGTGTGCGGCTGAGGATCAATGTGTTCGCGTATTCGATCTGATTATTAAAGAACTCGCCGAAGTTTTTCTGATACATCTCGCACTTGTTCACATCGACCACGGTGCAGCTGCTGACGAGCTGCAGCTCATCGTTGACGGCCGCCACAGCTTTCTGCACATCGGAGAGCTTGCCCACGCCGCTTGGTTCGATGACGATCCTGTCCGGATGATAATCATCCACCACCTTCTGCAGCGCGGTCTTGAAATCGCCGGATAAGGAGCAGCAGATGCACCCGCTGTTCATCTCTGTGATCTCCACTCCGGCCTCTTTCAAGAATCCGCCGTCGATCCCGATCTCGCCAAATTCATTTTCGATCAGCACGACCTGTTCGCCCTGCCACGCTTCCTTGAGCAGCTGTTGAATCAGCGTCGTCTTCCCGGCTCCGAGGAACCCGGAAATGATCGTTACCTTTGTCATGTCTGACCACCCTTTCCCGTTCAGCCATTATTATAGCACTATTCACGGCATGCGGACAGGCATCACAGATAGATGAGATTGCGGATGACGACGCGGCGATATCCATGCGTCTGCAGCAGCTGTTCGACAATCTCCTGCAGATATACGCTGTTGATCGGCGCATTGATGAACAGATGCCCTTCCTCCTGCGCATCATCTCGGACGCCGATATAATACAGGACGGCTTCCTGCCTTTCCATATTTTCCCTCCCGCATCATCTTATCCGCTAAGGGCCGAAAACGATGTCGAAACACGAAAAAACGGATCCGAAGATCCGTCATCCGTTAAATGGTGGAGCGTAGGAGGATCGAACTCCTGACCCCCTGCGTGCAAAACAGGTGCTCTCCCAGCTGAGCTAACACCCCACATTTAAATTCAATGGTGGGCCTGAATGGATTTGAACCAGCGACCTCACCCTTATCAGGGGTGCGCTCTAACCAACTGAGCTACAGGCCCGTTCCTTGAATTGCTTATTCATGATACCATTTCATCCTGCATGTGTCAACAGAAAATTCCCCTTTTTTCGTCAGCCAGGTCACGTTTCTTTGACATAGCGGACCAGCCCCTGCACGATGGCCGTCGCGATCTTTTTCTGATAGTCCGCGCTCTGCAGCATCGATCGCTCTTCCGCATTGGACAAAAAGCCGCACTCTGCCAGTATGCCCGGCACGGTGGTGCGCGTCAGAATGTAGTAATCGCCCGGCTTCTGTTTTCGCTGCTGACCGCTGCAGGAAGACAGCTCCTCCTGCATGAGCTGCGCCATCCGCTCGCTCTGCATGCTGTCTGGCTGGTAAAAGACCTGAGCGCCCCGGACGCTGCTGTCGGGGTAGGCGTTGAGATGAATGGAGACGAACATGTCGCAGAACCCGCATTCGATGAATTCCACCCGCTTTTTCATGTCATCGCGCTTTCGGTTCTCGCTGTCTTCCTCAGCCAGATCGCGGTCATCCTCCCGGGTCATCAGCACATTGGCGCCCTGCTCGATCAGCTGCTTCCGCACTTCCATGGCAATGGCCAGATTGATCGCGTCTTCCTTCACTTCTCCGCGCTGGGCGCCGTCATCCTTCCCGCCATGTCCGCTGTCCACCAGGATGGTCTTCCCAGCCAGCGGCATGACGCTCTGCGCGCTGAACACTTGGATGCTCATCGTCACTGCCAGCAGGCAGACCAGCAGTGCGCCCCATTTCATCTTCTTCATCGCTTCACCGCTCTCAGTATATGAAAAAGGGGGCAGAGATGATGCATCCGCCCGCTATACATCCGCTGAAAACAGATCAAGCAGCTCTTCCCGGCTCATGTCACGCAGCAGATTGGTGTTCTGCGTATTCACGAACAGCTGTGCAAGATCGCTTTTTTTCTGCTGCAGCTCCTGGATCTTTTCCTCGATGGTCCCTTTCATGATCAGGCTGTATACCTGGACATTGTTGTGCTGACCGATCCGGTGCGCACGGTCCGTCGCCTGGTTTTGCGCAGAGAGATTCCACCAGGGATCGAAATGGATGACGACATCGGCCGCGGTCAGGTTCAGGCCGGTCCCGCCGGCCTTCAGGGAGATCATGAACACCGGCGTGTCATCGTGCTGGAATGCCTCCACATACTCCCGGCGCTTCTCTTTTGGCAGCGATCCGGTGAGCACATAACAGGAAATGCCCTCTTTCTCCATCTCCTCCCGGATCAGGTCCAGCATGGAAGTAAACGAAGAGAACAGCAGGATCTTATGTCCGGCCTGTATGCAGCTGCGCACCAGCTCCATGCATCCTTGCAGCTTGCTGGAGATCCAGTCTGCATTCTCATAGACGAGCCGCGCATCCTGGCAGAGCTGTCTGAGCCTGGTGATCAGGGCGAGGATGGCGATGCTGTCCCGGCTCGTGTCCAGACCGTTTTCGATCTCCTGACGGATGCCGGCCGCATTGGCCAGATACAGCTCTCTCTCCTTTTGATCGAAGTGGAACTGCAGCACATGCTCTTCTTTGTCCGGCAGCTCCTGCAGCACCTCCTGCTTGGTGCGCCGCAGCAGAAACGGCCGGACGAGCCGCTGCAGCCGCTGCGTGGCCCGCTCATCCTTCTCTTTCACGATCGGCTTCTCGAACAAGTCGCTGAATGTGCCATGCGTATACAGATAGCCCGGAAGCAGGAAATCATAGATCGACCACAGCTCGGTCAGCGTATTTTCGATCGGCGTGCCGCTCAGGGCAAAGCGCTGACGACAGTTCAGCTGCTTGACACACTGCGCGTTCTTCGTGCGCGGATTGCTGATGTATTGCGCTTCATCCAGCACCACGGTGTCAAAATACAGATGCTGATACAGATCCGGGTCGCGCTTGAGATAATCATAAGACGTGATCAGCAGATCATACGCGTTTGCGCGCTGCAGCAGCGCCTCGCGTTCGCTGCGGCTGCCATAGATGGCAAGCGTCTTCAGCTCTCCTTGGAACTTGGCTGCTTCATCATGCCAGTTGAGCACGAGAGAGGCCGGGCAGACGACCAGGCTCAGCTTGCCTTCCGCCCGCTGGCTTTCCAGATAAGCGAGGATCTGGATCGTCTTGCCCAGTCCCATGTCATCCGCCAGCAAGCCGCCCAGGCTGCAGGCGGAAAGCGTCCTCAGCCACTGATATCCATCCTTCTGATAATCGCGCAGGCGGTCCTCATAGTTCTTCGGGATCTCATATCGCTCAGGCTGTGCGAGGAACAGCTCCTCTTCCTTCAAGATCGAGGAACGATCATATCGGATGTTCTGCTGCTCATCGCTGAGCACATCCATATTATACAGCCTGTAGCCAGGGAGGGTGACGCTGTTGTCATCAAACGACCGTCCATTCAGCTGCAGCTGTTCGAACAGGTCGCTGGCCTCCTTGACCGCCTGTCCCTCCAGATCGATCATGTCGCCATTCTTCAGCCGATGGAACTTCTTCTTGCGCCGATAGCTTTTCAGCACGTTCTGCAGCTCGCTCATCTCCATGCCGTCCAGGTCGAAATCAAGCGTCAGCAGCTGGTTTTCCACTCGCACGCCGATGTTCATGCTCAGCTGCTTTGGCTTCGCCGCCTTGCGCAGCTGTTCGCTGACATAGATCTCGCAATACGGGCTGAGCAGCTGCGGGAGCTCCTCGCTCATCTGTCCCCAGTCCACGTTCGGCTGCACATGCGCAAAATGCCGATCATCCACAAAGGCGACCCAATGCGAGAGGAACTGCTCGATCGCAGACGCATTCGGAGAAAGCAGACAATCGCCATGCCGTTCAAACCCATATGCCGTTTTCTGATCATAGCAGAATTCCAGCCTCATCAACAGCTCCTGGCCATGCTCATCCACATCGAGGAACAGCTTGATCTGGTGTTCCATCTCTTCGATCTTGATCCCGTTCAGACTGCCTTCCCAGCTGATGAACTCTGCGCAGCCCTGCAGATACATCTGGTGGAACAGCGAAAAGTCCTCCTCGCTCATCAGCAGCTCTCCGGAACTGTTCAATCTCTCCAATAGTCCGCAGACAAGTCCTTCATCATCTGCCTCATAACAGATGAGACGCTGATGCGCGGAATCAAAATCATAGAGCGCTTTTCCCCCGATCGTCCCTTGCTCGATGATCTCATCGTCACTGTCCAGATCGAGCAGTTCGATGGTGACCGCATCTTTTTCCCGGCCGATCTCAAGGACAAGATGCAGAGGACGCGCATCCAGGCGAATATTATAATAAGACTGCGGCAGGGTGCTGAGCAGATCCATCATCCGTTCCAGCCCTGCCACGCTGAGGTGGATGCAGCGCTTGTCACAGGTTCCCAGATCATCATTTCCGCACAGGATCCTGATCATGCTGAGGATCTCCCGGCTTTCTTCATCAAACGCTTCCATCTGATGATAAAACTCCAGGCCCTTTCCATACTGATGCCAGACACCTTCATCCACCATGGAGAGCAGCTGCGCGATGTCTTTGACGACATACATCTTCTTTCCGCTCCGGCCGATCTTGAAGGTCAGGTTCAGCTGGCGGTAAAACAGCGTCACATCCATCTCGAAGATCATGTACAGCCTGATGGGCTCCGCATGATCAGAAGAAAGATGCAGGTCGAGACGGCTGCGCGTCGCCTCTTGCAGCCAGTCATGCGTATCGCGCATGGCCTGACGCTGCATCAGCCGTTCGATGTCCATCGCCGAGTGCATGCGCATCTGCGGATTTCCTTCCTCTTCCCGCCGGAAATGATAAGGGAGCTTATATTCCCGTTCGGCCAGATACCGGCACAGCGCGATGATGTGGCCGCAGGCATCATGAGGCCGATGAAACGAACAGGAACAGTCGTGCGCAAAGATCTCTCCATGCGATGAGATCTCCAGCGCGAATTCATTGACATGCCCGGCATGGCTCAGCGAACCGCTGATGAACAACACCTCGCCGCGCTGTTCGATATCCAGCTCACGCAGCATGGCCTGAATGTTCATGCGGGCAGATGCCTGGATGTTGTATTTGTTGCGTGACAATTGTTCGATCTCTGTACTGAGGATCCTCATCTGATCACCTTCCCCTTGTTTTTTATAAAGCTCTTAAGTATCATTATACCACATCCAGCATCACATGTCCGACTATCCACGCTCATTCGATGATGTCTGCGCAAAAAAGGACAAGGCGTCTTGATCCTTGTCCGTGTAGGCGTCACTGTGTCATGCTCTGTGCATATTCTGCCTCTCTCTTCGCAAAGGCCCTTTTGCGCACGGCCAGATAACAGAGCGCATGGACCGATGCGGTCAGGATCCATGAGATCGGGTAAGAGACATAAAGAGAAAACTGTGTGTGCAAGGCCTGGAAGATCGTAAAGATCCAAAAGACCCGAAACAAACAGGCGCCGCTCAGCGAGACGATCATCGGCATGATGGAATAGCCGATGCCGCGCAGGCTGCCGACCAGCGTATCCATGATGCCGCACAAGAAGTAAGTGAGCGCGACGACGTGCAGCCGCTGCAGCCCATAGGCAATGACCTGCGGATCATTGGTATAGATGCCAAGCAATGGTGTGCCGAACAACACCGCGCCCCCGCCCAATACGATGCCAACGACAGCGACCACGCCCAGACACATAAACAAGATCCGATCCACTCGCTGATAATTGCGTGCGCCCATGTTCTGTCCGGTAAAGCTCAGCGAAGTCTGATACACCGCGTTCATGGAAGTATAGACAAAGCCTTCGATGTTGCTGGCGGCGGTATTGCCTGCCATCACCAGCGATCCGAACGAGTTCACTGAAGACTGGATCAGCACATTGGAAATATTGAAGATACAGCCCTGAATGCCCGCAGGCAGTCCGATCCGCAGCATTCCTTTGACCTTGTCCGGATGAATGCGCAGTTCTCCTTTGCACAGATGCAGCACGCCATCTGAACGGATGAGACAGATGAGGACCAGGAGCGCAGAGATGGTCTGGGAGATGATGGTCGCCAGGGCAACGCCGGCCACGCCCAGATGAAACACAATGACAAAGATCAGGTTGAAGATGACGTTGATGACGCCGGCCGCAAACAGAAAATAGAGCGGACGACGTGTATCGCCGACGGCCCTCAGCAGCGCCGCACCGAAGTCATATGTAATAAAAGCCGGCATGCCGAGAAAATAGATGCGCATATACACCACCGACAGATCGATCACATCAGCCGGCGTGCCCATCCATTCCAGCAGCGGTCTGGCCAGAAGGTTGCCGATGAAGATCATCAGGATCCCGCCGATGATCGAGATGCAGATGGCGGTATGTACCGTTTCTCTTGCGTTTCGTTCATCCCTTGCCCCGCAATAGCGCGCCATCAACACATTGCCGCCGACCGAGATGCCCAAAAACAGATTGACGAGCAGATTGATCAGCGAACTGGTGGAACCAACGGCCGCCAGTGCCTCACTGCCGGTAAACCGGCCGACCACGATGATGTCCGCCGCATTGAAGAGCAGCTGCAGGATACCTGAAAGCATCAGCGGCAGTGCAAAGATGATGATGTGACTTAACAGCGGGCCATTGCACATGTCTAGTTCATAATTTCTTTTCATTTCATATCCCCTTTTTCCGCCGTCTATTATACGCTTTCCTGCCGCACAATCAATGCCCTAAAAAGAAAAGCCGCAGATCATTGCTCTGCAGCTTCATCTTGCTCTTTATGTCCTTCATTTTTTTCAATGATGACTTCCTGGATGCGATGATGATCGACATTGATCACCAGCAGTGAATACCCCTCCAGTTCCAGACGGAAGCGGGTGCCATCTTTTGGGACACTGCCCAACATATACAGCACAAGACCGCCCAGCGTATCGTATGCGTCATTAGGCTCCACCGGAAGCGGGATCTCCTCCAGCAGATCCTCGATATCGATATTGCCGCTGACTTTCCATTTGTTCTCTGACAGCTTGCGGATCTCCGGCTGTTCCTGATCGTCATATTCATCATAGATGTTGCCTACGATCTCTTCCAGCAGATCTTCCATGGTCACGATACCGCTCACTTCGCCGAACTCATTGATCACGACCGCAAAGTGCAGGCGGCGTGTCTGCATATCTTTGAACAGCACATCTGCCGTCACTTGTTCCGGCACGAAATAAGCGCTGTGCAGCATCTCCTTCAGATTGAACGGCTGCTTTTTCTGCAGTTCGATCAGAAAGTCCTTTGCGTGCAGGATTCCGATGATATCATTGAGGTTCTCTCCATAGACCGGAAGGCGGGAAATGCCCTCCTCGCTGATCAGCTTAAGGATCTCTTCTTTGGTCGCATCGATGCTCACCGCGATCACTTCACCGGCACGGACCATGATGTCCCTGACCGGCGTATCATCAAATTCGAAGACATTGGTGATCCATTCTTTTTCATCTTCATCCAACACCCCGGTCTCTTCGCCGAGATCGACCATCATCCGGATCTCCTCTTCACTGACTTGTTCTTCTTCCGCTTCGGTCTTCAGATGCAGCAGGCGCAGGATCGCATTGGTAGAGAACGAAAGAAACGCGACGACCGGCCGCATGACGAAGGCGACGGCGCGTACGATGCCGCAGGAGAGCTTTGCTACTTCATACGATTTCTGCATCGCGATCCGCTTAGGCACAAGCTCACCGAAGATCAATGTAAAATATGACAATATGATCGTAATGACAATGACCGCAAGCGTGTTCAGCGTGCCCAGTGAGAATGTCGTAAATCCCAGATCGTCATAAAGCCAATGCACCAGCGGATCAGAGAATCCCTCTGCCGCGAAGGCACTGCCCAGGAAACCAGCAAGCGTGATGCCGATCTGAATCGTGGACAGAAAGCCGGATGGCTCTTCTACAAGCTTTAACAGCTTGTCTGCCGTCTTGTCACCTTTTTCCTTCAGTTTTTTCAGTTTTGTCCCATTCAGGGAAAGCACCGCAATTTCTGTTGCCGCAAACAATGCGTTCAACAAGATCAATATGACCTGTACCAGAAGTTGCTGGGGTATCGAGTCCACAAACCATCACTCCCTTTTTTTTCTGAACTCTTCTAAAGGGAATATGAGCAAAAGAGACTTTCATCCCGCATGCGGAATAAAAGTCTCGTTACTTCCTATATAAACCGGCTGCGTTTCACAGCGTGCTGTCGATCTATATAACATCGTAGATGCCAACTACTCCCTTTTACAAGTAATAATCTATCATGAAACGGCTGTTACGTCAAATAAAACCATACTATGCCAAGCATGAGCAAGCAGCAAAAAGGCCCTGCGCAATGGCATGACCATCTTGCAGGACCCTTTCTGCTATCTCCTCAACACTGGGATCTGATCATCCCTGTCGTGTCTCAGCGATCAGCTTCTTTTCTTACGCAGTGCAAGCAATGCTGCGCCCGCACCTGCTGCCAGCATGACAGCGAACATTGCGCTCATGCCGCTCTGTGCAGCGGTATCCGTCTTATCCGGCACCGCATTGACAGACTGGTCTGCGCCCTGAGCAGGATCCTTCATCGACGGATCCTGGACATCCGGAGCGTTGACCTCTTCCTTGACCAGTTTGTTCACTGCCGCATTCAGTGCCGCCACAGTTGCATTTACTTCTTCCTGTGCAGCATCCTCTTTGCTCATCATTGCTTCCGCTTTTTTCAGCGCAGTTTTTACATCCTTTGCGCTGTCCGCGGTGTACAAACTCAGATCAAAGCTGTTTGCAGCATCGATCGCAGCTTCAAGCGCAGATTTATCCGCTTTCGTTCTTGCGCTCAGACGAGCCTCACGCAGGATCCGCGTAGCTTCATCGATCTGTGCCTGATCTGTTGCTGTCTTCAGTGCATTTTTCGCATCGTCCAGCTTTTCCTTCAAGCCTTCTACTGTAGACGGAATGTAAGAGTCGATATCCGCAAGCATTTCTTCCGCCAGATCGATCTCGTATTCGAGCGCGCTCGTATCCAGCGTGACCTTTTCAAGTCCGGCAATTGCCGTGGCAAGACCAGTGATGGCCTGTGTCACTTCATCAACGCTTGCGTCTTCATCGATCGCAGTAGCCTTTGCGACTTCAAGCGCTTTGCTCAGCGCCGCGAAGCTTTCCTCGGTATACTCTTCTTCAGCATATCCTTTAGCTGCTTCGATCAACGCATTAAGCTCAGCTTTGGATACGATCTCCCAAAGCTCATGCGCTGCCTTAGTGATCGCTTTGCTTGCCGCGATAAGCTCTTCTCTTGATGCGTCCGCATCTTTGAGCACATCCTCTGCCGCTTTCACAGCATCCTTCAGTGCCTGTACCTTTCCAGGACGCAGACCTTCAGTATCATTCAGGATATTTTCCTTGACAAAGTCGATAGAATCCTGCAGATCCTTACGCAGCGCGTCAATGCTCGGCAATGTGCTGAGATCACTGATGGCCTCGCTCAGCTGCAGCGTTACTGCAACGACTGCCGCAGAGGACGCATCATCAGGATCCTCGATCAGTGACTTGGCAGACGCAACGGCCGCATTCACATCTTTCAGTTCTTCTTCAGTATAACCTTCAAGCGCTTCTGCTTTTTCTACCATGTTCTGCAGCGCATCGAGAGATGGCTGGCTCGCCTTGACCTGCAGAGCTTCTACCGCGCTATTCAGCGCTGCGGCAGCCGCATCGATCGTCTCCTGATCAGCGGAATCATCGGCAGCGACATCCTTTGCAGCAGTCAGCGCCTGCTGCAGGGTATTCCAGCTTGATGTCGTATACTCATCAGCGCTGATCTTTTCTGCTGCAGCAATGGCTTCATTCAGCGCATCCTTAGTGATCTCGCTTGCTCCAACCTTGCCATACAGATCGATTTCCGCAACAGCAGCGACATTGTTGGCATCAGAAGAATGTCTGGATCCCAAAGCCACGAGCTTGACCGCTGTGATATTCTTGAACGGCTCATCAAACTTGACCGTTTCCAGGTCAGTTCCGCCATCCCATGTGCCCTTAGCAGCCAGGACAAAGGAATCATCTTCTCCTGTTTCGCTTACATAGATCTCATAATCAGTGATGCTGCCATTACCGCTGTCTCTCGGGAGAACATCCATCTGTGAGATCGCAGACGGCTGATCAAGTGTGATCATTACCCACTGCGGAAGTGTATGGCCATCTACGGTCCAGTCAGAATGCCAATATGTGGAAGCATCATTATCCAATACGTCATATGCCTTGCCATGATTCTCATAACCATCCGGGCATTCACTGGACGCTGACGCGCTCATCATGCTTTCCGGAAGCTTTCCATATTCCGGCTGTGTGCTTCCGCCGCCCAGCGTGATCTCTTTGCTTACAGAGAAATCTCCGGCCACTGCCTTAGCGGTGATCGTCACCTTAGCGCCTTCTTCTCCGCTTTCAGCTGCTGTGAGCAGATAAGAGATATTGCCGCTTTCATCCTGAATTCGGCTGACACGGATCAGATCCGAATCAGAAGAAGTCACCGTATACTGACGATTCAGGGCCGTTGCAGGCAAGACATTCGCGCGATAGATCATGCTCGTATCATAATCCATCGTATAAACGTTAGAGTCGTCTGCTTCGATTCCGGTCACGACAGAGTTATTCCGTCCATACAGTTCGATCTCTCTCAACGTCATATACTTCGTGCTGTCAGATGCCTGATGAGAATCCAAGGCATTGAATTCGACCTTATCTACCATCGTATTTTCCGGCAGGGTGAATTCAACCGATTCAGCGCCGTTTTCGATATTGTCCTTCAGTTCACGAGCTACTTCCTCACCATTATGGTAAGCGATCATCTCGATCTTCTTCAGTGAACCATTTCCATTCGGACGCTTATAAACGATCATGGAAGAAATCTCTTTCTCTCCAGACAGATTGAATGTCCAGTTCAGCGGGCATTCCGCTCCAGCATTCCACTTCAGCTCAGAAACAGTAGCCAGGCTGCCATCTGCGATGTTCTCCAGTCCATAACCGCTCTGGAACTTGTCTGGCGTGCTGGAACTCAGCGTGAAGTCTTTGCGATTGACGAGCAGACGTGTCTGATCATCTACTGCCGGCATTTCTGTATCCGGATCGACTACAGCGGCGATCGCGGAAGCTTCAGAGAGCCCAGGGCCGACAATGATCGCATTGGTCAGTTCCATGTCAAAGACAGTATCCACTTTTGCGGCTGCCTTTATCGTAGCGATCTTCATATTGCCATTCAGTTTCGCTCCGCTGCCGCCGCGATTTGTCGCTGCCAGCGTGACACGTGAACCATAGTTCATCGGATAGACGATCATGCCATCCAATGCGTCTGCGCTTTCTGCGCGGTTATTGATCGTGAAATGATTGTTTACATCTTCAAGCTGGAAGCTCAAGGAATTGACATCGTTAAAGCCATTTCCATAAATGTCGATGGTGAATTCCTCTCCGGCCTTAAGATGGTTCTTAGACGGGATCGCAACGATGCTTCCTGCCACATCCTGGCTGGAAGATCCCTGACCATAGACATTGGCTGCAACAAACGCAAGGTCAAATCCATCGATCAATCCATTACCATTGAAATCAGCCTGAGATACCTGTACCCAGGTCGTAGACGCGCTGTTGACACCGACATAATTGGACATGAAGGTCATATCACCCTCATCGATCTGACGATCACCATTGACATCGCCCATCGGCGCTGGCTTAGAGCCATCTACCTTATACGGCATGACTTCAGACAATGCCAGCCAGCTGTCGTATGGCTGATGCACGGTCATGCGCATATAACGCATCGATGCGCCCTTCAGGTCGATCTCAGCTCTCAGGTTCTTATCTGTCCAAGTGACATTGGCATGATCCAGAAGCGTGGTGTAATGAATGCCATCGATGCTTGTTTCGATCGTGGCATTCGTGATATTGCCAGAGGTGTAGCCTGTTACGCCATACAGCTCAAGCTTATCCATCTGATAAACTTCTTTCAGGTCAAAATAGAAATACTTTTCGCCCTTTGCCACTTCCGCATTGTTGTTGTCAAATTTAGAGAACCACATATCGTTCATATCTCTGTTTGTCAGATTGGTCGTGGTTCCATCATTAGCGCTCGGTGACGTCAATGAGAAATCCGGAACGACATTGCGATAACGGTCAAGCTGCGTCGATACGCTGATCGGTTCAGACCAAGCAGACTTGCCAGCTGTATTTACAGCACGTACCTCATAAGTATATTCCGTGGCCTGCGTCAGATTTCCGTGAACAAATGTAGTATCTTCCAGATTGCTCAGTACATATCCATTTTCACCATTAACGCGCAGCTCATAGTAAGACGCTCCATTTTCACCTTCGACCGGATCCCACTGCAGCTGCAGGGAAGTATCCTGGATGCCTTCTTCTACCGCGTGCAGTCCTTCTGGAACAGCCAGTGCTGCAGTAGATCCATCATCCTTCGGTGCCATCGTATTGTTAAAGCCTTCGATGGTCAGATCGATCGCATTGGCAGAAACATCATTCGCGGCGATCTTCACATACAATTTCGGCGTCGTGATGATCTTCGTATCCGCAAACGCTTCACCTTCCAGGTTATACTTATTCAGGTTCGGTGCTTCATTGTAGAAATATACATTGCCTTCAGCTTCGTTGAATTCTGCCTCAGAACCAACTTCCTTGAATTCTACTGCTTTGCCGCCTACTTCAGCGCTGATGCTTTCAGGTCTTTCCTGAACGTTGACCACGAACTGTGTCTCACGTTCCTTGTCAAACTTAGTTACTTCAGCATAATTCTGTCCATTGGTATCGGCCGCATCGACATGGATCTTTGCCGTTCCGCTGCCGCTCTTCGGCGCACTTGACGTGATATTCGTCAGCGCATATGCGCCGTTATAATAATCGGTAGAATATCCATCATCTTCAAACAGCGTGAAGTCCGTTTCTCCAGAAGGCCATACCTCAAAGATACGCGGAGAAGCGCCCTTGACTCCTGCAGGAGAATTGTTTTCTTCTGCCATCGGAATGATCGCGCCATTCTTGACGAATACCGGGGTCTTCCATACTGGCGCATCAAAGCCGTTGATCACTCTTCCGCCCTGATACTGCTCACCAGTGAAATAATCGATCCATACCTGATCTTCATCCGGCAGATAGATATCGTTACGGATATCATTTCCCTGATCATCAGATGCCGTATCCTGGTAGATCGGCGCGATGAGCAGATTCTCGCCCCACATATACTGATACTGCGTCATGGTCGTGTATGTATTCGGATCTTCAGGATACTCCAGCAACATGGCACGGATCAGCGGCATGCCGGTCTGATTTGCCTCATACGTATTAGAATAGTTATAAGGAAGCATCTGTGCCTTCAGCTTCAGATACATGCGGTTGATCGACGCATAGATACCGCCGTTAGCTGCCGGGTTCTTTACCGTGCTGCCCCAGCCGTCCATATCGATCATGACCGGAGTAAATGCTTTCCACTGATAATCACGAGTCTGGATGATCGGTGCGTCACCGCCATAGATACCATCCATATCGCTGCCGACATACGGGATACCGCTCAGGCCGGCGCCGATATAAGAAGGAATATGGAAACGGATGTACTCCCACAGGCCGCCCTTCTGATCACCAGACCAGATCGTGGCATAGCGCTGCGTACCATTCCAGCCAAACAAAGAAACGACAAACGGGCGATACTGTGCTTCTTCGATCGTATCTGCCGCGGTCTTTACTGAGTTCAGCGCCATGGAGAAACCACTGCCTACCCATGCAACGTCCGTCTTGACGGCACGGACACCGCCGATATTGACTTCTTTTTCTACATCACGGCGCAAATGAGGCGCGATGACTTTTCCTTCATTATCGTACAGCGTTGGCTTCAGATCTGACTGGGTCCACAATCCGACTTCAACACCCTTGGAATTCGCATAGTCCGTAAACCGCTTCAGGTTGTTCACATTGATGTCGATAGCTTCCGCATCTGCGGTATCTGGTGTGGAGTCTGTGTCATCCTGGCCATATCCGCAGCCATAGCCATCATTAGGCAGGAACCAGCCCAGCGGCATATCCTCCTGCTGATACCAATCCAATACCGTTCTTGCGCTGACCGGTGTATCATTCAGCGTTTCCAGGAACGCGTTTCCGCCTGGATTAGAGGAACCCTTCTCTGTATAACGGACACCGTTGATCTCATACTTTCCATTAGGATCTTCTACCCAATAGTCACGATTATAGCAGTTTGCGTGACCAAGATAATAAGAATATTCCGGAAGCATGACCGGCTTGCCCGTCAGATCCGTGTACTGATCGAGCACAGAAGGAATATCTCCGAGGAAATAGATGCCATCGAAGCGCTCTTCGTTATGCATCGTGGTCGTCGTGGTCGGATCATCATAACCGAAGTCATAGACACCGTTTCTCCACGTATAACGCATGACACCATAACCATTGGTCGACATATAGAATGGAGTCGGTGAAGAAACCATTCCGTCTCCCCAGTTTCCGCTTGTGGCTACGATATTGATCTGGAGCTTCTGATTCTTATGAGAGAAATAACCATTTTGGAATCCTCCGCCAAAGAAATACTCATCTTCTCCTTCATTCAAGGTCTGGGTCGTCTTGCCATTGCCATACTGCAATGGTGCTTTTTCGGACCAGACCACCTCGTCAGTCTGCGCATTGATCATGCGCATACGGGAATCCGCCTTACTGATCACGAGCTCTACTTTATCAGTGCCGATCACATAATCTGTATCTGTCTCACTGACATTAGGCACGACGCCTTCATACTCAGAAATCGGCTTAACCAGCATCTTGGCCACATAATCATCACGGGCCGTTTCTGGTTCTTCCACAAATTTTCCTTCAGGTTCGACATTCAGGCGGAATATCGTATCACTGACAAAGGTGATCTTGATCTTTTCTCCGGCATTCGAAGTAGAGATATCGACCACATTGTCACTGACCTGGATATCATCCATGCTTTCGATCGTTCCCAGAGTGGTTACGCCATCAGCCGCTCTGTTTTCCTGCGCACGCGCGGGAATATTGAACATAGAGACTGCCATCAGCACGGAGAGCCCGGACATCAGAACTTTTTTCATACAGTCTTTCACTGCCATTTTCATCCTCCTCCCGGAAAGCAGGCCTTCTCGGTCTCTTCACCTCCTTGCTCACAAACGAGAAACCGCTTTCTCCTGTTTATATTTTCGCACATCGTTGGCAATATCACAACACGAATGTTGCATTTTTATACAGTTGCGACACCAAGAAGGGGAAAACGTCAAAAGCGTTGTTTCCTTGTCAGAAACAACGCCGCTATTGATCATATATAGTGATTTGCAAGCTTACATCATGAAATGAGCTTTACGACAAAGCTGATTCATTCTTTCTCTCGGTCTTGAAATGGCGTCACGACCACATTGCCTCGCGCGTCAAGCAGCGGGGTGAGGCCGCCGCTGTAGCCATCCTCATGCCACAGGTAATTTACCCCCGTCTCCCGGTCTACCCAGATCTCGGTCACCGTGAGATGGCCCTGCTGATAGATCCGTTCAAATCGTTCCTGTTTCATCTTCTCTCCATTGCTCACAGCGAGCGCAGCGCGGAAACCAGCGCCGTCTTCTGTGCCGCCTGCTCATCCTTCTGCTTGATGACGCGAGCCGGCGTGCCAGCCACCACGGTATGTGCCGGAACATCTTCGATGACGATGGCCCCGGCGGCGACGACAGCGCCTTCACCGACATGCACGCCTTCGATGATGACCGCATTGGCACCGACCAGCACATTGTCCTCGATGATGACCGGGGTCGCACTGGCTGGTTCGACCACGCCGGCCAGCACTGCGCCTGCGCCGATATGGCAGTTCTTGCCGACCGTCGCACGTCCGCCCAGGACAGCGCCCATATCGATCATGGTGCCCTCGCCGATGATCGCGCCGATGTTGATGATGGCGCCCATCATGATGACGGCATTGTCCCCGATCTCTACCTGATCGCGGATGATCGCGCCTGGTTCGATGCGCGCACGGATGTTCTTCATGTCCAACAACGGCACCGCGCTGTTGCGGCAGTCGTTCTCTATGATCACATCCAGGAAATTATCCTGATTTTCCTTCAGCACTGGTTCGATGTCTTTCCAGTCACCGAACACGACATCGCCAAACTGATGACAGTTTGGAAAATCCACGGGCGTCTTTGCCCGATAGTAGACCTTTACCGGCGTCTTCTTCTCCGCGTTGTGTATGAAATTGATGATATCTTGTGCATTCATTGCTCTTCTCCTGTCAGATCCTTCATCGTGTAATAACCGTTCGGCCGTTTGGCCATGAAATCCAGCGCCTTCCATGCGCCGTTCACAAAGATCATGCGGCTGCTTGCCGTATGCGTGATCTTCAGCGACTCATCCTCTCCCAGATACAGCACGGTATGCTCTCCGGCCACCGTCCCGCCGCGGATGGCATGGATGCCGATCTCCTTGCCGCGCTTGCCGACGAAGCCCTCGCGGCCGTAGACCCGTTTAAATTCATGATGCGGGTCCATCGCCTCCACGAGCATGGCGGCCGTCCCGCTTGGCGCATCCTGCTTCTGGCCATGGTGCGCCTCTACCACTTCCATATCGAAGTCTTCCTTCAACAGCGGGGTGAGCATCTCCAGCATCTTCTCCAGCATGGCGATGCCATAAGAGAAGTTGGCAGAATAGAATACCGGGCATGCCTGCGCGGTCTGCTGCAGCAGCTGCTTCTGCGCGTCATTCAGCCCTGTGGTGCCGCAGATGAGCACACAGTGCCGCGCCCTGACATACGCGCATACCCATTCCAGATTGTCCGGATGGGAAAAATCGATGACGGCATCGCAGTCCAGCGGCTTCACCTCATCCTGATTGGCCGCATCGGCCATGGCGATCACCTCATGGCCATGTGCCGCGGCGCTTTCGCTGAGCAATGTGCCCATCTTTCCTCTGCCGATGACGATCACGCGCATAAGCCATAGTCCTCCATGACCTTGCGCAGCTGCGCATATGTATCCGGCATCATCTCACACAGCGGATAACGGTATCCGCCGACCTGCATGCCCATCATGTTCATGGCAGCCTTGACCGGGATCGGATTGACCTCGCTGAACAGCGCCTGCACCAGATCCAGATAATGCAGCTGGCCTTCCCGGCTTGCTATCACATCTTTGGCATGCCAGGAAGCGACGATGTCATGTGTCTGCTTCGGCACGACGTTGGCCAGCACGCTGATGACGCCGCTTGCGCCCAGCGAGAGCATGCTGGTGATCATGTCATCATTGCCGCTGTACATGGTAAAGTCATCATTTACATAACGGGCGATGCGGGCCGCATAAGTGATGCTGCCGCTGGCCTCCTTGATGCCGCAGATGTTGGGATGCTTGCTTAGCTCAGCCACGACATCCTCGCTGATGCTGCAGCCGGTGCGTCCCGGCACATTATACAGGATGATCGGACAGCTCGTCACATCGGCCACCTGACGGAAATGCTCGACCATGCCGCGGCGGTTTGCCTTATTGTAATACGGGGAGATCATGAGCAACGCATCCGCGCCCATGTCCGCATAGCGGACGGCCTTTTCCACGGCCGTCTGGGTGCAGTTGCTGCCGGCGCCGACGATGATGGGCACACGGTGATTCACATGCGAGATGCTCACCCGCGCCACTTCATCATCCTCTTCATGCGTCATCGTGCTGCTCTCACCAGTCGTTCCCAGCACGAGGATCCCATCTGTGGAATTGGCGATATGCCAGTCCAGCAGCTCCTTCAGCTTCTCGAAATTGACGCTGCCGTCTTCATGAAACGGGGTGACCAGCGCAACGATGCTTCCCTTAATCGGTCTCATATCTGTATTCTCCTTTCATCACGCGGACTGCCGGTCCGCTCATCATCACATGCCCCTGGGCATTCAGCTCGACCACAAGCTCACCTTTTTCCAAGAGCACATGAGCCTTCTCGCTCATCTTTCCTTCACGCACGGCGCAGACCAGCGAAGCGCACGCGCCTGTGCCGCAGGCCAGCGTCATGCCGCAGCCTCGCTCATATGTGCGCACGCGCATCGTATGCTCATCCACGACCTGTACGAAATTGACATTGGTCTGATGTGCATACAGCGGATGCATGCAGACCTGCCGGCCGATCTCTGCGAGATCCGCCGCAAATTCATCGACGAACACCACCGTGTGGATCGTGCCCATGAACAGGCTGTACAGCGTGATCGTACGCCCGTCGAAAAGGCGCAGGGGCATTCCCCATATCGGGCTTTCGATCCCGATCTGCTCAAGCGCATCGCTGGGCATCCCCATATCGATCCGTACTTGAAACGGTTCTTCCTGCAGCACCTTTACCTTCTGCATGCCGGCTAATGTCTGCACATCATAGGCGTCCTGGATCATGATCCCTTCATCATGACAGAAGGCCGCAAAGCAGCGGATGCCGTTGCCGCACATCGGGGCCCGGCTGCCGTCCTGATTGTAATAGATCATCTCCAAGGGATCTTCTGCGACCGCGATGAACCCGTCCGCGCCGATGCCGGTATGCCGGTCACAGGCATGACGGGCCAGATCCGCCAGATCGATGCCAGAGAGCACGGATGCCCGGGCGATGATGAAATCGTTGCCGCAGCCATGATACTTGCTTACCTGAATGTTCATTCTCCGCACTCTCCCTTCAGCAGATCGGCGTATGTCTCGCGTCTGACCACGCAGCGCGCCTTGCCGTCCTTCACGAAGACGACGGCCGGACGGCACAGCCGGTTATAGTGGCTGGCCATGCTGAAGCCATATGCGCCGGTGCTGTATACGACCAGCAGATCGCCGGGCACACATGGTGGAAGCATGGCTTCCTCGATGAGCACATCGCCGGATTCGCAGCATTTGCCCGCCACACAGACCGGGATACGCTTTTCCTCATCCATCCGGTTTGCCACATCGCAGCTGTATGCCGCCTGATACAGCGCCGGGCGGATATTGTCGCTCATGCCGCCGTCTACGAATACATATGTGCGATTCGGCGTCTGTTTGCCGAAACCGACCGTGTACAGCGTCATGCCCGCTTCTGCCACGATGCTTCGTCCCGGTTCGATCATGACCTTTTCCAGCGCGAGCCCGCGTATCTGCTTCTGCCGCTCACATTCCCGCAGGATCGTCTGACAGACCTCCGGGATCGGGATCGGGCTGTCCGCTTCCGTATAGCGCACCGCAAAGCCTCCGCCGACATCCAGACAGCGGCAGATGATGCCGAAGCGTTCCTGCATGTCGGCCATGAACTGCCCCATCACGTCGATCTCGGCCGCAAAGGCCTGCGCGTCGAAGATCTGGGAGCCGATATGCGCATGGAAGCCGTCAAAGATCACATGCTCCGTCTCCATGAACCGCCGGATCAGCGCCGCCAGCGTCTCTTGCTCGTGGATGGATATGCCGAACTTGCTGTCCACATGCGCGGTGACCACATATTCATGCGTATGCGCCTCCACGCCTGGATTGACCCGGATCATCACATGGACATCGTGATCGAAACGCGCCATCTGCGCGCAGAGATATTCCCCCTCCATGACATTGTCTACGATGAAGGTGCCGACCTTTGCCTGCAGCGCTTCTTCGATCTCCTGCGGCGACTTATTGTTGCCGTGGAAATGGATGTCCGCCGGATCAAAGCCGGCCGCCAGCGCCGTATACAGCTCTCCGCCGGAGACGACATCCAGGCTCAGCCCGTGCGCCTGCACCAGCTTCACCATCTCCTGGATGCAGAATGCCTTGGACGCATACAGGATCTCGGTCTGCAGCACATCGCTGTTCAAGCAGCTTCGGTAAGTCTCCATCTGTTCCTCGATACGGTTCTGATCATAGATATATAACGGGGTGCCATATGTCTCTGCCAGCTCGCTGAGCGGCACGCCTTGTATCTTCAGCATGTTTTCCATCGCGCTTCCTCCTGAAAAAAGACCGGTAAGAATACTGATCTTACCGGCCTTCGTTCCCGCTGAAATAAGATAGCACTCCTACATCACGTAGACAGTCCGATGCATGTTCTGCACCGGCCCACCATCCCATCATGCCTGATGGAACAGTTCGGCGGACTTGCCGCCGAAACGGATCAGACACCTGCCGGCTCTCCGTTTCTTCTTCGCATCCGCGCCTCTATCATTTATTGACTGTATTATACACCCTTTTCATTCATTTTCAACTAGTTTTGCAATATTTTTCACCTGTGTAATTATTTTCATTGTCTATGACGCTATTTTCCGCTAGAATAACATCAGAGGAGTGATTTCATGTTTGAACGCATACAGCGGATCCGCAGAGAGCTGCACCAGATCCCTGAGCTGGAGCTTTCCCTGCCGATGACCAAGGCATACCTCATCTCACAGCTGCTGGATCTCCCCTGTCAGCTCGATTTCCCGCTCGAAAGCGGGATCACGGCATTCTTCGACAACGGCCGTGAGGAGACCATCGCCTTTCGCAGCGACATGGATGCCCTGCCGATCACCGAGCGCAGCGACGCGCCTTACCGCAGCCGGCATGAGGGAAACATGCATGCCTGCGGACATGACGGCCATATGGCGATGCTGCTGGGGCTGGCCTTCCGCCTGGCTTCTGCCGATCAGAGACTGCCGCACAATGTGCTGCTCATCTTTCAGCCCGGGGAGGAAAACCCCGGCGGCGCCCGGCTGCTCTGCGAAGCCGGCATCCTGGAACGCTACCATGTCAAACGCATCTATGGCATGCACCTGTGGCCCCAGCTGCCCGCCGGCGTGATCGGCACCCGGCACGAAGAGATGATGGCGCGCTCCAGCGAAGTGAACATCGACATCACGGGCAAAAGCGCACATGCCGCCAGCTATCAGGAAGGCTGCGACGCGCTGGAGACTGCCTGCCGCTATCTTTGCGACCTGTATGCGATGGAGCGGCAGATCGATCCGGCAGAATACCGGCTGCTGCGCTTCGGCGTGCTGCGTTCCGGTTCCATCCGCAATGTGGTGAGCGATCATGCCCGCCTGGAAGGCACGATGCGTGCCTGCCGGGATGAGATCTACGATCACATGCGCGATCAGCTGGATGCGATCGCCAGACGCTATGCGCCGGCACAGTTCGCCTTCTCGTTCAGCGAAGGCTACCCAGCGCTCGTCAACACGCCGCAGATCGTCGATCAGGCGCTTCAGGCGATCCCGGACATGATATTGCTCGATGAGCCGCAGCTGATCACCGAGGACTTCTCCTGGTATCTGCAGCACGTCCCCGGTATGTTCATGTTTTTGGGCACCGGGACCGGCATCCCCCTGCACAGCGATCATTTCGATTTCGACGAACATATCCTGATGCGGGGCATCGAAGCGCTCTTCAGCCTGAGCAAGCTGGAGTGAGCGCATTTACCGCAGAATGCTTTCTGCGAAGAAGAATTCGAGGAGGGAAACGATGAATTACACGATTGCAGGCGACAACGACTGTCCATTGATCCAGATCCGCCTTCGTGAGGACGAGACGGTGCGCATCGAACGCGGATGCATGGCATACATGAGCGACGTCAGGCTCGAAGGAAAGATGAATTCCGCCAAAAAGGGGATCGGCGGGATGTTCAGCGCGATCGGCAGATCGCTGACCAGCGGTGAGTCCATGTTCATCACCGAGGCGAGCGGAACGAGCGATCAGGGCTGTCTGGGCATCGCGCCCGCAGTGCCCGGCAAAATCGTCTGCCTCAATGTGGACGATGCCCGTCAGTACCGGCTGAACACCGGCACCTTCCTGGCCTGTGACCATTCCGTTCAGTATGTGATGAAGCGCCAGGATATCGGCAAAGCGTTCTTCGGCGGAACAGGCGGTCTGTTCGTCATGGAGACACAGGGCGAAGGAGACGTGCTCATCGCCGCGTTCGGCGATATCCTGGAGCTGGAAGTCTCCCCTGGCAGCCCTGTCACGGTCGACAACGAGCACGTCGTGGCCTGGGATGCGGCGCTGGACTATTCGATCCGGGTCGCTTCAGGCACGTTCGGCTTCACCTCGGGAGAAGGGCTGGTCAACGAGTTCAATGGAAACGGCAAGGTATATATCCAGACCAGGAACATCCACAATCTGGCTGATGCCCTGCGTCCGTTCTTCCCCAGCAACACCAGCAATTAGGCCCGCAGAAACAAAAGCTGCAGAACAGATATGCCATAACAGCATCTGTCCTGCAGTTTTTTCTTATTCGTCAACAGCTCACTGCTCCAGCAGCTTGACCATGACGGCCTTCTGCGCGTGCAGGCGGTTTTCCGCTTCTTCGAAGATCTCATCGGCATGAGCCTCAAAGAGCTCCTCGGTGATCTCCTGTCCGCGATATGCCGGCAGACAGTGCTGCACCATCGCGTTCGGCTTGGCCAGCTTCATGAGCTCGTCATTCACCTGATAGCCCGCAAAGGCTTTCTGGCGGATCTCCTTCTCGCTCTCCATGCCCATGCTCGCCCATGTGTCGGTGATCACGACATCGGCATCCCGTATCGCTTCCTGCGGATCGTTCGTCAGGAAGAACGTATCATGTGTCTTGGCGAATGCCAGCACGCTTTCATCCGGCTCATAGCCTTTTGGCGTAGCGACGCTGACCTGCATGCCGACCTTCAGCCCGCCGACGATCAGCGAGTTGGCCATGTTGTCGCCATCGCCGATATAGCACATCTTCAGCCCTTCCAATACGCTGTATTTTTCCCGAATGGTCATCAGGTCCGCAAGTACTTGGCAAGGATGGCTGAAATCGGTCAGGCCGTTGATGATCGGAACAGAACCATACTTGGCCAGATCCTCCACCTCTTTCTGATCGAAGGTGCGGATCATGATGCAGTCCAGATAGCGGGACAGCACTCTGGCCGTATCCTGCACCGGCTCGCCTCTGCCGATCTGTAAGTCGCGGCTGGAGAGGAACAGCGGCTGCATGCCCAGCTGGAATGCGCCGGTCTCAAACGATACCCGGGTGCGCGTGCTTGACTTCTGGAAGATCAGGCCGATGGCCTTGCCCTCCAGACGGCGGTGGGGGATCCCATGTTTCTTTTCATATTTCAGCTGATCTGCCAGATCGAGGATCGCGATGATCTCGGCCTTGGACAGATCCATCATCTTCAGTAAATGTTTCATTTCAGCACCTCTTTCATGCAGGCAAGCGCCTGATCGATATCTTCTTTCGTGATGACCAGCGGAGGAAGCAGACGGATCGTATCCTCACCAGCCGTCAGCACGAGCACGCCTTTTTCCTGCAGCGCGCGGACATAGTCCGAGCGCTTCTGCGGATCGACGCCGATGCCCAGCATCAGCCCCATGCCTCTGACTTCACGGATGGCAGGAGAATGCATGGCGAGCAGCTGTTCGCGGATGTATTCGCCTTTCTCTTTGACGGAAGCCAGAAACTGCGGCTGATCGACCACGGAGAGCACGGTCTGCGCCGCCCGGCAGGCGAGCAGGTTTCCGCCGAAGGTCGAGCCATGCTGGCCCGGCTGCAGCGTATCCGCGCACTTTTCTCCGCACAGGATGGCGCCGATCGGCACGCCGCCGCCCAGCCCTTTGGCCATGCTCACGATATCCGGCTCGATGCCATACTGCTCATAACAGAACAGCGTGCCGGTACGGCCGATGCCGGTCTGCACCTCATCCACACAGACCAGGATATCATGCGCCTTGCAATAAGCGCTGACTTCCTGCACGAACGCCTGATCCAACGGCAGCACGCCGCCCTCGCCCTGGATCATCTCCATGATCACCGCGCACACATGCTCATCCGCGCAGGACTTAAACTGCGCCAGATCGCCGGCCTCGACATACGCAAAGCCTTCCGGCAGCGGGTAGAAATACTGATGGAACTTATCCTGTCCGGTCGCCATCAGCGTCGTCATCGTGCGGCCATGGAAAGACTGACACAGCGTGATGATCTTGTAGCGGTCTTTGCCATAGCGGTCAGAGGAATACTTGCGGGCCGTCTTGATCATCGCCTCATTGGCCTCTGCGCCCGAATTGGCAAAGAAGACGCGGGAAAGCCCGGTGGACTTCACCAGATGCTCTGCCACCTGTGCCATCGGCTCGCTGTAGAACAAATTCGAACAGTGCATGAGCTTCTGTGCTTGATCGCTGATTGCCGCGCTCAGCGCAGGGTGATGATAGCCCAGGCAGTTTACGCCGATGCCGGAGGTCAGATCGATATATTCCTTCCCTTCACTGTCTCGCAGACGGGCGCCTTCGCCGCTGACCAAAGCGATCTCATTGCGCCCATATGTCTGCATCACATAGCGCTTTTCCAATGCGCGTATCTCTTCCAAATGCATACCGGTCCCTTCCTTTCTAATAGAATACCGTTCCGATGCCCTCATTGCTGAGGATCTCGATCAGGATGGAATGCGGGATGCGCCCATCCTGGATATTTACCGTGTGTACGCCCTGACGGATCGCTTCGACGCAGCACTGCACCTTCGGGATCATCCCTCCGGAGATCACGCCTTCCTTCATGAGCCCCGGCACCTGCGATACCTTGACTTCCCGGATGAGCGAATCCTCATCGCTGAAGTCACGCATCAGCCCTTTGACATCCGTCAACAGGATGAACTTCTTGGCATGCAGCGCGATCGCCAGCTTTTCCGCCGCGAAGTCTGCATTGATATTGTAATTCATGGTCTGGTCGATTCCTGCCGCAATGCTGGAGACGACAGGAATGTATCCCTTTTCCAGCACATCCAGCACGATGTCGGGGTTGACCCGCACGATATTGCCTACATTGCCATGCTCCGCATCCCGGCGCACGGCTTCGAACAGGCTGCCGTCCACGCCGGCCAGCCCTACGCCGCGGCCGCCTGCCTTGCGCAGCAAAGAGACCAGGTTCTTGTTCACCTTGCCGCACAGCACCATCTGGACGATATCCATCGTCTCATCGTCGGTGCAGCGCAGCCCGTTGACGAACTGGCTTTCCTTCCCGACCTTATCGAGCATCTCGCTGATCTCCGGCCCGCCGCCATGCACGAGCACGACCTTGATGCCGATCAGATTGAGCAAGACGACATCCTTGATGACCGCTTCCTTCAGCTCTTCGTTGATCATGGCGTTTCCGCCGTATTTGATGACGACGATCTCCCCGGCATACTGCTGGATGTAAGGGAGCGCCTCGACGAGGATCTGGGCCTTGATCTTGGCATCGATGCTGGTCATGTGCGGTAATCTCCGTTGATCTTCACATAGTCATAGGTGAGGTCGCAGCCCCAGCAGGTTGCCTGCGCATTGCCTTGATGCACATCGGCGCGGATCTCCACATGATCTTCGGAAAGGATCGTCTTGGCCAGATCCTCATCAAACAACAGTCCCTTTCCGTTTTCGCATACAACGATCTCTCCGGCCGCGGAGGCAAAGGTCACGCTGACGGCCTGCGGGTCGAACTTCGCTCCAGAGTAGCCCATCGCGCACAGGACCCTGCCCCAGTTGGCATCGGCGCCGAACATCGCCGCCTTGACCAGCGAAGAGGAACAGATGGACATGGCCAGCGTCTCCGCAGTCTGCTCATCCGCCGCATTCGTGACCGTGCAGGTCATCAGGCGGTCTGCGCCTTCGCCGTCTGCGGCGATCTTCTTGGCCAGATCCTCCATGACGGCGTGCAGCGCTTCTTCGAACACTGCGCTCTGCTCATCTTCATCCTCCAGCATCGCGTTGCCGGCCTGTCCGTTGGCCAGCACGATGCACATGTCATTGGTGGACGTGTCGCCGTCCACGCTGACCCGGTTGAACGTCATCTGTGTATTGCGGTACAGCAGCTTCTGCAGCAGCTGCGCGCTCACGGCACAGTCAGTCGTGATGAACGCGAGCATGGTGCCCATGTTGGGATGGATCATGCCTGAGCCTTTGGCGATGCCCCCCAGATGACATGTCACGCCGCCGATCTCAAACGACACGGCCGCCATCTTCTCTTTCGTATCCGTGGTCATGATCGCACGCGCGCAGCGCACATCGTTATCTGCGGACAGCGCGATCTGATCCACCGCCTGCTCGATGCAGGCGATCGGCAGCTCCTGGCCGATGACGCCGGTGGACGCCACCAGCACATCATCGACATCTACGCCCAGATAACGCGCGGCCGCCTCACACTGCCGCACGGCATTGGCATGACCGTTCATCGCGCAGGCGTTGGCATTGCCCGAGTTGACGATGACGGCGCGGGCCGTATGGTCGGACAGATGGTCCCGGGTCACCTGCAGCGGGTCTGCCTTCACCTGGTTGCGCGTGTAGACCGCCGCAGCCTGGCATGGGGAAGAAGAAACGATCAGCGCCAGGTCATCCCTATCCCTGGCTTTCCTGATCCCGCTGTGCACAGCACCGGCCGTGAAGCCGGACGCGGCGCACACGCCTCCCTGTATCACTTTCATTTCATTCACCTCTCTGCGATGCTGAGCCCCGCATACGGGTCAAGTCCCAGCATGATATTCATATTCTGGATGGCAGCGCCGCAGGCGCCTTTGCCCAGATTGTCAAACAGCGCCGTCACGATCGTCTGTTCCTTCCTGCCGCAGACGATCAGCGCCAGATCATCTCTGCCCGCCATGGCGTTAGCGCTGATGGTTCCTTCCTCGCCGAACGGACGCACATGCACGAGCCCATCGTGATAGAAGGCATCCAGCGCGGCGTGCACCTGTGCGGCATCCGCATCCAGCATGATGCTGGTGGCCATGCCGCGGTAATAATCATCCACCACCGGACAGAACAGCGGATCCTTGCTCAGCCCGCATACGCTCTTCATCTCCGGCAGATGCTTATGCTTCATGGACAGCCCATAGAGCCTCGGCGCAAGCAGCGCCTCATCTTTTCCCGCCTCATACTGCGCGATCATCTTCTTTCCGCCGCCGGAATATCCGCTCAGCGAGTATGCCGTGACCGTCTCCTCTGGTGAAAGGATGCCGCACTGGATGAGCGGATAGACGATGGAGATGAAGCCGGTCGCATGACAGCCGGGATTGGCCACCCGCGTATTGGTGCGGATGTCCTCTAAGAAGTGCTCTCCCAGCTCGCTGAACCCATAAGCCCACTGCGGGTCACAGCGATGCGCGGTAGATGCATCGATCACCTTCGTCCGGGGATCTTCGATCAGCTTGACGGCCTCGATCGCCGCCTCATCCGGCAGGCACAGAAACACCAGGTCCGCCGCGTTCATGCATCTGCGGCGCTCTGCTTCATCCTTGCGTTTGTCCTCATCGATCAGGATGAGATGGATATCGTCCCGCTGCGAGAGCCGCTTGACGATTTCCAGACCGGTCGTCCCCGCCTGGCCGTCGATATATATTTCAGGCATTCTGCTCTTCCTCTTTTCCGATAAACTGCGTCAATGCGCTGATCTGCGCCTGCACCGCCTCCGGCGCCGGTCCGCCCGGCACCTTGCGCTGCGCGACACAGGTCTGCAAGTCGATGGCCGTATACACATCCTCTTCAAACAGCGGATGGAACTGTTTCAGCACGTCCAGCTCCACATCATTGAGGGCGCAGCGATGCGCGATGCACCATGCCACCAGCTCGCCGATGGTCCGATACGCATCTCGGAAAGGGACGCCCTTCTTGGTCAGATAATCCGCACAGTCCGTCGCGTTGATGAATCCGCCCAGCGCCGCCTGCTTCATGTTTTCCACATTGAACCTCATGGTCTCAAACATCGGGATGAGCACCTGCAGGCTGTGCTTCACGGTATCCAGCACATCGAAGAGCGCTTCTTTATCTTCCTGCATATCTTTGTTATACGCGAGGCTGAGCCCTTTCTGCATGCTCAGCAGCGTCATCAGATCACCGAACACGCGGCCGCTCTTGCCGCGGATGAGCTCGCATACATCCGGGTTCTTCTTCTGCGGCATGATGCTGGAGCCGGTGGAGAACGCATCATCCAGCTCCGCAAAGCGGAATTCCCATGTGCACCACAGGATGATCTCCTCGCAGATGCGGGACAGATGCACCATCAGGATGGAACAGTCCGCCGCCGCTTCCATGCAATAATCCCGATCCGATACCCCGTCCATGGAATTGTCGGTGATCTTCGCAAAGCCCAGCTTCTCACAGACAAACTGACGGTCGATCGGATAGGTCGTGGCAGCCAGCGCCCCTGAGCCAAGCGGCATCTCATCCATCAGCGCCAAGGTGTTCTTCAGCCGCACACAGTCTCTTCTCAGCATATTGCCATACGCCATGAACACATGCGCCAGCGTGACCGGCTGGGCCCGCTGCAGATGCGTATAGCCAGGCATCACTGTATGAATATGTTCGGATGCTTTCTCACACAGCGCCTTCATCATCTCCAGGATGAGGGCGCGGATGGTCTGCAGTTCTTCTTTGACATACATGCGCATGTCCAGGGCGACCTGATCGTTGCGGGAGCGTGCCGTATGCAGCCGTTTCCCCGCATCGCCGATCCGCGCGGTCAGCTCCTGTTCCACGAAGGAATGGATGTCCTCCGCTCCTTCCATGACGAGCCTGCCTGCCTCGATATCCGCCAGGATCCCCTGCAGGCCGTCGACGATGGCTTCTCCGTCCGCCGCGCTGATGATGCCTTGTCTGGCCAGCATCTGCGCATGCGCCATGGAGCCTGTGATGTCCTGGCGATACAGCCGCTGATCAAAAGGCAGCGACGCATTCAGCACATCGAGGCTGTGATCGGTCTCTTTCGCAAATCTTCCAGTCCACAGCTTTGCCATAGGCTACTCCACGCCCGGCATATCCGGTTCTTCCTTCGCTTTGATCGCCCGCACCTTCAGCGGCAGGCCATACAGATGGATGAAGCCTGCGGAATCAGACTGATCGTAGCAGTCATCCTCATCAAAGGTCGCCATGCCTGCGGAGTACAGGGAGAACGGCGAAGTGACGGATACCGGCATGATGTTGCCCTTATACAGCTTCAGCGTCACATCTCCTGTCACGGCTTCCTGCGTGCTCTTGACAAATGCGCTCATCGCCTTGCGCAGCGGCGTGTACCACTGTCCGTTGTAGACCAGCTCAGCAAACTTCAGCGCCATCTGCGCCTTGTAATGCTGGGTCTCCTTGTCCAGCGTGATCTCCTCGAGCTTCTCATGCGCCTTGTACAGCACCGTTCCGCCCGGTGTCTCATATACGCCGCGCGACTTCATGCCCACCAGACGGTTCTCCACGACATCGAGGATGCCGCAGCCGTTGGCGCCGCCCAGCTCATTGAGCTTTTCGATGACCTGCACACAGTTCATCGCTACGCCGTCGACCATGGTCGGCACGCCCTGTTCGAAATGGATGGTGACATTGGTCGGTTCATCCGGCGCCTGCAGCGGGGATACGCCCATCTCGAGGAAGCCTTCCTTTTCCAGCGGCGCTTCGTTGGCCGGATCCTCCAGATCCAGCCCCTCATGCGAGAGGTGCCACAGGTTCTTATCCTTAGAATAGTTGGTCTCTGCCGTGATCTTCAGCGGGATATCGTGCGCCTTCGCATATTCGATCTCCTTTTCCCGGGAATTCAGTTCCCAGAAGCGCCATGGCGCGATGATGTCGATTTCCGGCGCAAATGCCTGGATGGCCAGCTCAAAGCGTACCTGGTCATTGCCCTTTCCGGTGCAGCCGTGGCAGATGGCGTCGGCCCCTTCCTTCTTCGCGATCTCCACGATGCGCTTGGCGATCAGCGGACGCGCGAAGCTGGTGCCCAGCAGATACTGCTCATACGCGGCGCCGGCCTGCATCGTCGGAATGATGTAGTCATTGACGAACTCTTCGTTCAGATCCTCGATATACAGCTTGGATGCGCCGGTCTTGAGCGCCTTTTCCTCCAGGCCTTCCAGTTCGGTGCCCTGTCCGACATTGCCGCTGACTGCGATGACCTCACAGCCATAGTTTTCCTTCAGCCACGGAATGAGCACGGAGGTATCCAGACCTCCGGAATACGCAAGCACGATCTTGTTGTACGTTTTTTTCATTTTCTGTTCCTCCTCAATAAAAAAATGCCGTCCTATGAAAGGACGACATTGCGCGGTACCACCTTACTTCCATCCACCCGTATGATGGATGACACCTCGTTCGTAACGCGAACCACGTTGACTGCCTCATTTGCATTTCGACATCAAAGCTCCAAGACACGTTCCGGATGGTCCTCCTCAGGCTTTCACCAACCGCCTTCTCTCTGCAGAAGAACGCTCTCCGTACTACTCCTCTTCATTGCTTTGGAAGCATTATAGACCGCTTTGCATATTTTTTCAATACCATTTACACAATTTTCACAATTTTTCATGAAAACGTGCATTCAGCGTTTCGCGCCTGATCAGAACTCGGCGATCAGCGTGAAGACGAAGGCGTCTCCGTTCTCGATCATCACATCGTCTGCGGCCGGACAATAGCCGGCAGCCTGACAGGATGCGTTGTTCTCGGAACTGTAGGTCAGCCATGGTCCGTTGTCCATATCCTGCTTCAGCCCGGCGATCGATTCCAGCAAAGAGCCGTAATCGCTCTGAGAAAGCTCAGCGTCGAGCCCTTCTGTCTCTTCCAGGAATTCGCTCAGCGTCTTTGCATCTGTGCGGAACGTTTCATTCAGCACTTCTTTTTCCGGGTCCTGGGTCTGGTCGATCACGGTCACCGTGACCTCCTTTGCCCCCTGGGTGCCGGAAGGGCGCAGCAGCATGGCGCCGATCGCAACTGCGGCGATCACCGCAACGGCCGCGGCCGCAAGGATCAGTTTTTTCTTCATCATCATTTTCCTTTCTTGTCATCTCATCATCCGTCTTTCGATCTGAAGCAGCACCTTCTCGATCGGCTCAAACAAAAACAGCAGCGTCAAAAAGGTCAGGCAGCCCTGGATCAGCGATGTCTTGAGTCCCATGATCATATACAGCACCGTCACCGTGTCGCTCAGCAGCAAAAAGGGCAGATCCACCAGCTGGCCGGTAAGAAACGAAAAGAAGGCGCCGTAAAACGGAATGCAGCCCGGATGGCGGCTGAGGAAGCCGCGGCAGGACGAAAACAGCAGTCCGTAAGCCGGAAATATGATCAGGTAGGCGATATTCCAGAACATGATCCCATGCAGAAGCAGGTGAACGGCCGCAAACAACAGACAGGAAAGCACCGTCTCCCGCCGTGTGAACACCTGCGAGAATGCCAGGATCGTAAACGTGATCATCTCCAGATAGAGGATGTCCGAGAATGCCTGGAACACCACATAGAGGATGGTGCCCATCAGCGCGATGCGCGTAAGCTCTCTCGTCTTCATCGCCGCCGCTTCACATCATGCGGCTTTTTCCAGGGAATCAGACATTTCGGCCCATTGCCGATCAGATCCTCCCGATGCGCCTTGCGCAGTGCGCGCAGCACGATATCATGGTTCTTCGGATAGCTGTACTGCATCAGCGCGCGCTGTTCCAGCTTCTCTTCATACGTCTTGGCGACGTATACCGGCTTCATCGTGCGCGGATCCAGCCCCGTATAATACATACAGGTGGCTAACGTGCCCGGTGTCGGATAGAAATCCTGCACCTGCTGAGGCGTATGGCGGATCTTCTTCAGATAACAGGCCAGCTCGATCGCGTCATTGAGCGTACAGCCCGGATGTGAGCTCATCAAATAGGGGACCAGGTACTGCTTCTTCCCGAATTCCCGGTTTTTCTCATGATACTTCTCCACGAACTTCAGATACAGCTCCTTGCGCGGTTTGCCCATCTTATCCAATACGGCGGCGCTGATGTGCTCCGGCGCCACCTTCAGCTGTCCGCTGATGTGATATTGCACCAGACGGTCAAAGAATGTCTCATCCTGATCATACATCAGATAATCATAACGGATGCCGGAGCGGATGAACACTTTCTTTACCCCAGGCAAGGCCCGCACGGCGTCGAGCATCTCCACATAATGCGAATGATCGACCTTCAGATTCGTGCAAGGCTTGGGCCATAGGCACTGCCGTTTCGCACAGGCGCCGTGTTCCGCCTGTTTGTCACAGGCCGGGCGGGAGAAATTCGCGCTCGGTCCGCCGACATCATGGATATACCCCTTGAACGCGGGCATCGCGGTGATCTTCTTCGCCTCTTCCACCACGCTGTCCACGCTGCGGGAAGAGATCACGCGCCCCTGATGCGAAGTGATGGCGCAAAAGGCACAGGCGCCGAAGCAGCCGCGGTTGCTCGTGATCGAGAACTGCACCTCTTCGATGGCTGGCACATAATGATATTTCGGATGATACGTCCGCTCATAAGGCAGCGAGTAAGTAAAGTCCATCTGTTCCTGCGTCAGCGGCAGCGGCGGCTGATTGCACACGACATACCAGCCGTCATATGGTTCGATCAGGATGCGGGAATTGATGGCATCCTGGTTTTCATACTGGATCATGAAGCTTTTCGCATAGGCGCGCTTATCGCTCTTGACCTGTTCATAGGAAGGCAGCACGATGTAGTCGTCGACGATCCAGTCGATGCGCTTGGTCTTCCACACCGTGCCGCGGATGTAACAGATATCCGCGATGTTCATGCCGCTGTTGAGGGCGTCGGCCACTTCGATGATGGTGTTTTCCCCCATGCCGAACATCAGCAGATCGGCCTGAGAATCCATCAGGATCGAACGGCGGACACGATCGTCCCAGTAGTCATAATGCGCAAGACGGCGCAGGCTGGCTTCGATGCCGCCGATCAAGATCGGCACATGCGGGAACAGCCGCTTAAGGATCTGCGTGTAAACGATGGTCGGCCTGTCCGGCCTTTTCCCCATGACCCCGTCATCCGAATACGCGTCCTTGTCTCTTCGGCGTTTGTTGACTGAATAATGATTGACCATGGAGTCGATATTGCCCGCAGACACCAAAAACCCCAAACGCGGCTCTCCAAACTGCAGAAACTCCTCATCCCGGTGCCAGTCCGGCTGAGCGAGGATGGCGCAGCTGTAGCCGAACGCCTGCAGCGTACGGGTGATGATGGCACAGCCAAACGAGGGGTGATCCACATAAGCATCTCCCAGCACATAGACAAAATCGACCTGTTCGAATCCCTGTTCAAGCATCTCTTCCCTGCTCGTCGGTAAAAAAGCCATTCGATCCCCTTCTTTCTTTACATCGTCATGATTTTAACATGTTCCCCCAGGATTGAAAAGTGTTGTCAGATCCGGATCACGGGCGCTTTTCCTTCAGATGCCGGGATGCCTCCCGGATGCTCAGCACATGCATCGCTTCTCCATGACGCGCCAGGAACGCACGCACCCAGTCCGGATCGTATTTGGAATAATCACGCAGGCTCCAGTCGATGGCCTTGTTGATGAAAAATTCATCGCTGCCCAGATTTTGCACGATGATCTCCTCCAGCAGGGCGGTATCTGTCTTCTCTTTGTGCCCGAGCTGATGATCGATGGCGATCCGGCGCAGCCACATGTCATCCGCGCACGCCCATTCGCGCATCACCGCCTTCACCCGCTCATCGCGCAAGGCGAGGCTGCCGATGACCTGGTCGAAGAAATCGATGGTGTCCCACCACGGCTTCGTCAGCGCTTGTTTCCTGATCCGCGGGATATCCTCCAAGCGGACTTCATCCTTCAGCGCGAGCAGATAATCATAGGCCAGATACTGAAACTCCCGGCATGTCTCATCCATGCACAGATCCAGAAATATCCAGTCGATCTGCTTCCCCTTTTTCTCCTCCTTCAGAAACGGCCGGTACAGCTTCCTGCGCTGCGGCGCGGGAATGCCGTAAAAGAGAAACTGATCCCGCATATAGCGGGACATGGATGCCGCCTGCTCTGCGTCCTGATGCGCTTCAAACAGCGTTTTGACCGCCGCGATCTTTTCCTGACTGCTCTGTCTGCTCATCCTGTGCGCTCCTTTCTCATCTGCCTCTTCTTCATCCCCGCCGTTTATGCTATAATAGCGGCATGCTGAAATTTCGAAACCGATTCCTGATCTATCTGACTGCGATATCCGCAGGCGCGCTGCTGATCTCCAATCTGGCAGCGGTAAAGCTATGGAACCTTTTTGGCATCGCCGTGGACGGGGGTGTGATCGTTTTTCCACTTACCTATATTATAGGGGATCTGACAGTGGAATTCTATGGAAAGAAGATTGCCAAAAATGTCGTGCTGGCCGGACTGCTGGTCAACATCATCGCCGTGCTTGTCTTTACCATCGTCATCGCCTTGCCAGCTTACAGCGGCTGGGGCATGCAGAGCGCATTTACGATGGTGCTGGGCTTTGCGCCGAGGGTCATCGCAGGTTCGCTGGCCGGTTATGTCTGTGCCAACCTGTTCAACAACTTCATCTTCACCAGGATGAAAAACAGCCATGGCTTCTTTTCCCGAAGCTTCATCGCCCGGGCACTCGGCTCATCGGCCTTCGCGCATATGCTCGACTCTGCCATCTTCGAGACCGTCGCGTTCCTCGGCGTGCTTTCCTTCCCTGAATTCCTGAGCCAGGCGGTCTTCGCGTATGTGCTGGGCATCGGGCTGGAGCTTTTGCTCTCCCCGCTGGAAGTGTGGATCGCGCGCCGGCTCAGCGGCAGGCTGTGCGAATATCAAAACGACAACCGCTTCAGCTTTGAGGTGGTCAAGCGGATCCCGGGCAAGCTGGGACGCGCCGGCATCATCCATACGCCGCATGGCGACATCAAGACCCCGGCCTTCATGTCTGTGGGCACAAAGGGCGAGGTGCGCTTCGTCTCCATGGAAGATCTGAAGGACATCAACGCGCAGGCCATGCTCAGCAACGGCTATCACCTGCGCAACATTTCCGAAGAGATCGCCGAAGAAGGCGGGCTGGCCAGCTGGTCCGGATGGAACGGGCCGACCCTCACCGATTCCGGCGGATTCCAGATCATGTCGCTGGGCTCCGGCATCGGCAAGGTCGTCAGTATGGACCGCGAACAGGAAGTGACCAACGCGGATCCGAAAGAGCGCTTGACCCGCGTCACTGAAGACGGCGTCCATTTCCGTGACCCGTTCACCGATCAGATGGACTTCATCGGTCCGGAAGAGTCGATGCAGATCCAGTGCCGGATCGGCGCAGACATCCACATGGCCTTTGATGAGCTGACCTCGCTGGCCGATTCCTATGAATACAACGTCGAGGCGCTGGCCCGCACCGAGCGATGGGCCAAGCGCAGCCTGCGCGAGCATCGCCGTCATTGCGACGATCTCGGCTACCACCAGGCGCTGTATGGCGTGCTGCAGGGCGGGCGCTGGGAAGACCTGCGCCGCTCCACCGCTAGAAAATTCGCCAAGATGGACTTTGACGGCTATGGCCTGGGCGGCGCCTTCCTCAAAGAGAATCTCGGCGAGATCCTGCGCTGGTGCTGTGAAGAGCTGCCGGAAGACAAACCGCGCCATTTGCTCGGCCTTTCCCGCCCCGACGACATCCTGATCGGCGCGGAGATGGGCGCGGATACCTTTGACTGCGTAGCGCCGACCCGCGAAGCCAGACATGGCCGCCTGTACACGAAACACGGTCACATCAACCTGTCCAAATTCCGCGACAGCGATATGCCGATCGATGAAGGCTGCGACTGCCCGACCTGCCGTGCTGGCTGGACGAGAGGACAGCTGCGCGAATTGCTGAAATCACAGGATCCTGAAGAGCGATGCAAATACTTCAATCTTGCATCCATGCACAATCTGCGCTTTATCATCCGCCTGACGGAAGAAGCGCGTGCCGCGATCCTGGATGGGACATTTGCAGAATACAAAGAGACGTTCCTGCGAAATTATTATCCGGAGCGTTACCAGGAGTGATGCATTCACTCCTTTTTTATCGGCCAAACAGCCTGGATGTGTATTCTCATTCATCCAACTGTTCTGCCCGTGCCTTCCAGCATGCCTGCAAGAAAGCGAGCAGTGCCTGTGCATCCGCATATTCGCTCTTTCGATGATATTCCTTCATCTCGCTGTAGACGCCGGCATCGCTGACGATGCCCAGCAGCCATGTGGAAAACATGCTCTTCTTATAGCGGAAGATATGGCAGCGGACGCCATCCTCCTGCTCGAACACCCGGGTATGCTCCACGCTGTACGGCTTTTTCCCCAGTTCCCGCGGATCGCTCAGCCACTCGCTCAGCCGCTGCACCGCCTGTTCGATCTCATATGGCCGGATGAACCACATGAGCTCCTCGTTCAGCGTGAGGATGACATGACGCGCGTCAAACTTTTCCCGATTCACACGGTTCATCATATCGCGAAAGAGATCAAAGGGAATGGAGACCAGTTCGCGATAAGTCTCCTGCTGTTTCGTGATGATGGAGACATTCCAGCTCAAGATCCGCTCCTGCAGATCCTGATCATAGCCAAAGGGCAGATAAGGATCTGTCGGAAAGATGGTGGGGACCCCTTCCGTCAGCGCATAACGCGCATGGAACGCACCCTCTGCATCGCGGTATACCCGCACTCGGGCATAATAGCAGTCTTTCTTCTGCAGATGATCCATGTAACGCTCAAAGACGAGATCCGCCTGATCTTTCCCGGCCTGCTCGATCAGCGAAAACAAGGTCTCATCAAGCGTGATCGGATAGATGCAGCCAAATACGCACAGATCCGCCTTTAGCGCCTCATGCACGAGAGAGCGGTTCGATCTGATGAGCTCTTCCCGCAGACGGTCGATCTCTTCAAGCGCGCAGACCTCTTCCTCCTGGACGAAGGAAGCGGCGCCCAGCGTCAGACAGCAGCGGGAAATCAGACGGTAAAAGCAAGCGATGTCGGTCGGCCCGGATGGCAGATTGAGGATGAATTCCAGATCGTCCTGAGCATCGATCTTCATCTGCACGCCCCGGCAATAGATCCTCTGGCTGAACAGCACCAGCCACACGTCATGCACATCTTCTTCCTCGAACGTCTCCAGACAGAAGATATCGTTCATGATGCCGAAATACAGCCCCTCTTCAGCGGCAAGACCGTGAACGAACGCAAGATCTAAGCGGCGGCGGTGATCGGGCTCCTGTGTGATGCGGACATTGGCTGACATGATCTTTCTCCTTTCCGGCAATGCCTTTTCTTCATTGTATCACATCCCAAAGTGCTCATCGCATGATCATCCCCTGCCGCAGGGACAAAAGCGGACACGATGAAGTCAAACGCAGTTTCATCAGCCAGACAAAAGATGTTCCTGGACGATCAGACAGCCGTGCTGAGAAAAGCAGGCTCATAACCTCGTCTGAAATCAGCCATACTGACTGCAGAGAGGTGATCATGATGCCGTCATCACAAAGCAAGGCCATTTCCTTCGGTCTGGTCCACATTCCGATACGGCTTTACCGCACGACGAGGGATACCAGCATCTCCTTCAATCAGCTCTGCAAAGAGACCCATCAGCGGGTCCGCTATCGAAAGTTTTGCCCCGGATGCAGCCGGGAACTGAAAGCGGATGAGATCGTCAAAGGATATCAGGTGGAAAAGGACAAATATGTCGTATTGAGCGATGATGAGCTGGAAGCGCTCAAAAGCGACAGCGATCAACAGATCCATATCCTGCATTTCGTCAGTCCGGATGAGATCGATGAGCTCTATACGGAAAAGTATTTTTACAGCGTGCCTGAGCCGCATACGGAAAAAGCGTATGAGCTGCTCAGGAAGAGCATGCAGAAGCTGAATGCAGCGGCTGTCGCCAAGACCGTGATGGGCACCAAAGAGACGCTGCTGGCGCTTTATCCGCGTGAAGAAGATATCCTGCTGTGCACATTGTTTTTCCAGGATGAGCTCGTACAGCCGCCTCAGACATTCGCCCGTCCGCGCCTTTCCAAGGCCGAAAACGAGATGGCGCAGCAGTTGATCCGCTCCATGACGAAGCCGTTTGCGCCGGAACGATATCATGATGAATATCAGGCGCGGCTGCGCGATGCCATCGAGCAGAAGATCCGCGGTCAGCAGATCACACAGGTAAAGCGAAGTTCTGCACACACCTCCTCGCTCGACCTGATGGAAGCGCTGCAGCGTTCCGTCACTGCCGCGCAAACCAGCGTCAAGAAACGGAGGGTAAGACATTGACCGGGTGGATCGCGCCGATGCTGATCGGCGCTCAGCAGCCGGCATTCGATGATCCGGACTTTATCTATGAGCTGAAGCTGGACGGCATCCGCTGCATCGCCAGCATGTGCGATGGAAAGCTGCAGCTGTATAACAAACGCGGACAGCGCCTGCTGCAGCGGTTCCCGGAACTCGATGACGCTGGCGCGCAGATCAAAACGGACTGCATCCTGGACGGAGAACTGTATGTATTCAAGGACGGCGTCACCGACTTCACAGAGATCCAGAAACGCATGATGCTCAGCGACCCCTTCCGGATCAAGCTGGCTGCCGGAAAGCATCCTGCCGTGTTTACCGCCTTTGATATCCTGTGCGTGGAAGATGAGCAGCTGATGCGGCGGCCATTGATGGAGCGAAAACAGATCCTGAGCGAGATGATCATGGAGAATACGCGCATCAATGTCTCTCGTTTCGTAGAGGGATATGGCATCTCTTTGTTTTCGCTGACGGAAGAGACCAAGCTGGAAGGGATCGTCGCCAAACGGCGGACGAGCCTGTATCATCCGGGGCGTCGGACCAAAGAGTGGATCAAGTGCAAGAACCTGCTCGACGATGATTTTGTCATCACCGGCATGATTCCCAAAGACAATGGCGCATGCAGCCTGATCCTCGCGCAGTATGATCAGGGAGCGCTGATCTATCGGGGACATGTCACGCTGGGCGTGTCTTCGGCAATGCTGAGCGGACAAACAAGCACCCGCGGACGATGTCCGTTTCATCCTCTGCCTGCCGGAAATGAGCATGCCCTCTGGTTCGATCCCTTTCTCGTCGGTACGGTGCGGTTCATGCACTTCATGACGGGAGGCGGGCTTCGCCAGCCTGTATTCAAGGGGTTCCGCGAGGATAAGCGGCCTGAGGAGTGCGTCGTCAAGGAAAGGGAATGAGCGGAAGGATGTCGATCCGCCCGCCTTGATCTGGGACATGTCTTCCCTGATGTCTCAGATCAAAGGCAGGTGCACATTCTTCTTTCTGTTGTTAAAAAGTAAGCTTGGTTCCCGAAATGAAAACAAGCTTGTAGTGGTAGTATAAAAATAGTACAAAGTAAAGATGCCATGCAGACCTAAATCATGTATGATAAGAGAGATGATAAAA
>UQPV01000005.1 GCA_900543035.1 uncultured Solobacterium sp. | reverse complement strand
AATTATTTGACTATCGAGGATTTATATTACCAATTCCATATCTGGACTGTGCGTGGAGCATATTAAAATATGGAGTATTGATGTATTTGGCTTATTATTTAGGAAAAAAAATATTTATGAAAAGAGATGTGTTGAAAATTGTGGATTAAGAAGAATGGTTACATCATTGCGGCAATTATCCTATGTTCTTATTTGTATGGTTCAAGAAGCTTTGGCATGTTTGAATATCTTTATTTTGGCGTTTCATTTCAGGACTTTTCAATTTTTTACATGCTTCACTTCAGCAGTATGGTATTATTTGCCGTCAGTTTTTTTCGCGATTTTTGTACCTATGTTGAAAATGACGTTGTTTATTCAATTATTAGAAATAAGAATAGAACGAAGATTTATATGAATTTAGAATTACATATCCTTAAAAAAATATTCGTATTTGAAATTTGTAAGATAATAGGATTTGTAATAATTGCTTATTTATCTTTTGGTAAAGTTTATATAGAAAATATGGAAGTTCTAGTTCATTCGATGTTCATATATATATTGCTTGAATGGTTATTAATTAATATCATGATGTATATTGAATTGTTTTATGGACCACAGCAGGCCGTATTGTTTGTTTGTTTCTATTTTATATTATCGTTAAGTATTGGAGATGTTTTAAGTCAGATGAAAAATATCCCTGATCTTGTTTACTATCTGCTGCTGCCAAATGTGGCAATGTATAATCGAATAGATCAACTGATGATCTCTCCATATACAGTTATGGTGCTGGAATTGCTTATTGGTATGATCATCATCTTTATGGGGATTAAAAAAATGCAGCGAAAGGACATATTGTGAGAAAAATAAAAAGAAAAAACAAAACGATTTGCCTCTATATTTATTTTATCTTATTTTTATTGTTGAGATGGTATGTGTCATATCGATATGTAGAATCAAACGTGAATCTAGAAGAATTGCTTGATATTTTATCGATGAACTCTGGGTTTACCAATATTGTATATCTGACGGCAATTTATGCTATATTTTATGTATTCATATTATCAATTGAAATACCGGAATATAATATATACTGTTGTGTGAGATGCACAAAGAAAGAATATAGAAAAAATGTAATTAAAAAAATAGTTTTGCATGCCGTAATATTCTCATCTGTGATTGTAATTATGCAGATCATTTTAGCAGGAATACAATTTCATTTATTGGATCATGCTATTACGAAGTGGTATCTGATAGGAACACTGCTGAATGTGATGCTTTGGTCGTGTGCGTATGCAATTATCGGGTCAGTATATTTTCTGGTTTATTTAGGTACATATTCAAAGGTCAAAGCCGCAATGATCTTGTGTATCTTCTGTATGCTTTTATTTGTTTTGTTTCGAATGACCGGAAAACAGATATTGTTTAGTGATATTGATGTGATAAGGCTGCTTTTTCTTGATCGATTGAATCTGCTGCAGTATAGCATGGTCATGATGAAATATATCGCTTATTCATATCTGATTTCTGTTATCAGTGAAATATTGCTGAATAAAAAGGAGCTTATAAAAGAGGGAGTTGTATAACATGAGAGAAATACAGGTTAGTCATTATACAAAGAGAATAAAGGATAAAGAAGTTTTAAAGGATATTAATTATACATTTAGATCTGGTATTATTTATGGACTATATGGACGAAATGGTTCGGGAAAGACCATGTTGTTAAGAGCATTGGCAGGTCTGATTTATGCGACAGAAGGGGAAATCAGATATAACGATAAAGTGCTGCACAAAGATATCGATTTTCCAGAAGATACCGGAATCATCATTGAAAATATGAATATGTTGCCGCAATATACAGGTTTTGATAATCTGAAATTATTAGCCGAAATAAAAAAGATTGCGAATGATGATGACATCAGGTTTGCCTTAGAATCAGTCGGATTAGATCCAGAAGATAAGAGAAAAGTAAAAGCTTATTCTTTAGGAATGAAACAAAAATTGGTCATTGCACAGGCAATATTTGAGCAACAGAAGATTTTACTATTAGATGAGCCGACAAATGCTTTAGATGAAGAAAGTATCTTAAAGTTTCGTAATATTTTGCTGCGCTTAAAAGAGAAAGGCTGTCTGATTATTATTGCCAGCCATAATAAAGAAGATATTTCAATTTTATGTGATAAAGTGTTGAAAATGGATAATGGCAAATTATGTCAAAATGAACAATGAATCATTGAATTTGAGAGATAGCTCTATATTTCTGAATTGTTGGACACATCCCTCTGGTTTATTGACTTTTTATACGCTTTCTTATAAAATAAATAAGAAAGCAATGAAGAGGAAAAGTAACTGTTTCATTCACTGAAGAGAAATGACGGATGGTGCAAGTCATGTGAAACGGGGCAGCGAAAAAGCACCTCTGAGCAAAACAGGGAATAAAGTATCTGTTTTCGGCAGCGCCGTTATCGCTTTGAGTGATTCCGTTTGACGGAATAAGAAGGGTGGCAACACGAGGCATTCGTCCCTTTATGGTGCGAAGCCTCTTTTTTTGCAAAACAGGGAGGATATAGCATGCTTGATATCAAATTCTTACGCGAGAATCCTGATCTCGTCAAAGAGAACATCAAAAAGAAATTTCAGGACCAGAAGCTTCCGCTGGTAGATGAAGTGATCGTCAAAGATCGTGAGCTGCGTACGATGAAGCAGCGTGTGGATGATCTGCGCGCACAGCGCAATGCGATGAGCAAGCAGATCGGCGGTCTGATGAAGGAAGGAAAGAGAGACGAAGCGGAAGCAGTCAAACAGCAGGTCGCTTCCATGGCAGATGAGCTGAAGGAGATCGAGGAAAAAGAAGCAGTGGTCAGAGACCGCGTGCAGGAGATCATGATGCAGATCCCGAACATGATCGATCCCAGCGTGCCGATCGGCAAGGATGATTCTGAGAATGTAGAACTGGAGAAGTTTGGCGAGCCTGTCGTCCCTGCTTTTGAGATTCCGTATCATACAGAGATCATGGAGAAGTTCAATGGCATCGATCTGGACAGCGCCAGAAAAGTTGCCGGAAACGGTTTCTATTATTTGATGGGCGATATCGCGCGTCTGCACAGTGCAGTCATTTCTTATGCCCGTGATTTCATGATCGACAGAGGATTTACGTATGTCGTGCCGCCGTTCATGATCCGCAGCAATGTCGTGACCGGTGTCATGAGCTTTGCAGAAATGGAAGGCATGATGTATAAGATCGAAGGCGAGGATCTGTATCTGATCGGTACGAGCGAACATTCTATGATCGGAAAGTTCATCGATACGATCCTTGATGAAAAGGACCTGCCTTATACGTACACCAGCTATTCGCCATGCTTCAGAAAGGAGAAAGGTGCACATGGTATCGAGGAGCGCGGCGTTTACCGCATCCATCAGTTTGAGAAGCAGGAAATGATCGTTGTCTGCAAGCCGGAAGAAAGCGCGGATTGGTTCGTCAAGCTTTACATGAATACGGTGGATCTGTTCCGCAGCCTGGACATTCCGGTGCGTACGCTGGAATGCTGCTCAGGTGATCTGGCAGATCTGAAATGCAAGTCTGTGGATGTCGAGGCATGGTCTCCGCGCCAGCAGAAATACTTTGAAGTGGGAAGCTGCTCTAACCTGACGGATGCTCAGGCCAGAAGATTGAAGATCCGTGTAAAGGGAAGCGATGGAAAATACTTTGCGCATACGCTGAACAACACGGTCGTCGCTCCGCCGCGTATGTTGATCGCATTCCTGGAAAATAATTTGAACGAAGATGGTTCAGTGAATATTCCGGAAGCGCTCAGACCGTATATGGGCGGTCAGGAGAAGCTGGTTCCTAAAAAATAAACACGAGTTCATTACTGATTTGCCTGATTAGACGAGAAGATGGGAAGTCGACCATGATCAGGTGATTCTAAACGGTTTGAATTTTTATGCGCGAAACATGAGAAAATGCCGATAATTAAAGGCTTTTTCTCATGTTTTTTGTTATATTTGACACCTTCTGATATGCATCGAGTAATTGATGGATGGATAATCGGTTGATTCAATTCATCAAAAAAGCATAAGTTTGAATGAAAAAACGGACTCGTTTCTCTGTTCGTTCGTGGTTTGACGATCGGCGTGTATTTTTCTATTCTTTTGAATAAAGCATATGATATACTCTATGTGATGAAGAATATAGAAATCAAGACATCTCGTTATCATGCGTTGAATGAAACTGAGAATGAAACTGAGCGAATATTGATTGATCGGTTTGTCCATCTTTGCTGGGGTGAGCAGGAAGAGGGAAGTGTGCATCGGAATGATTTTCCGGTTCAGTCTTTCGGCTTGTTCGTTCATGGGACGATGATGGCTTATGCCGGTGTGATCCTGATCGATACGATGATCGATGAGCAACGGTTATTGGTCGGTGCGCTATCTTGTTTTTGCGTGCATCCCTCATATCGGCATCATGGATGCGGATCGTTATTGTTTGATCATCTGACAAGACGGATGGTTGAACGATCACAGATCGATCTTGGTCTGTTCACTTGTGCGGAGCAAGTGTGCCCATTTTATCTTCTTCAGGGCAGCTGGCAGTGTGCAAACTGGAATATCTATGCGGATAATCATGAAGGCTATCAGAGCAAGGAGATGGGACTTTCTGTTCTCGTCTCACCTGTTTCGTCGCGTTGTCATCAGATTTTGCGCATAGAGAAATCGCTTGATCTTCATCTCCATCTGCCAGATGGGATGTTTATCTAAACGTGTGGTTTCGGGTAAAAAAACTCGCTCTTGCCATGGATGGAGACTCTGTGCTATAATATCTCTGCTACTGCAATGGTATCTTACGAATCAGGTCAGGTCGGGAACGAAGCAGCCTTAAGGAAGCTCTATCATGTGTGGTAGCTTTTGTTTTATATGTTTCACGTGAAACATCGGGAGGGTGTACCATGTCAGACCGGTTTATGATGGAAGCAATCAAGCAAGCAAAAAAAGCCTGGGATATCGATGAAGTGCCGATCGGGTGCGTCATCGTCAAAAATGGAAAAGTCATTGCCAGAGCGTATAATCGGCGGGAAAGCACGCAGCAATCTATTGCGCATGCAGAGATCCTCGCCATTCAAAAAGCGTGCAAGAAGCTGAACAGCTGGCGGCTTGATGGCTGTGATCTGTATGTTACCCTGGAACCATGCCCGATGTGTGCCGGCGCTATCCTGCAGTCGCGTATTCGAAAGGTTTACTACGGCGCCAGTGATCCAAAAGGCGGAAGCATCGAAAGCTGCATGCGTATGTATGAGACAAGCGGATTCAATCACTATCCGGAAGTGGAATCCGGACTGATGCAGGAGGAATGCAGCAATATGCTCCGGCATTTCTTTCGGATCAAACGGCTGCAGAAGAAGAACAGCCGGATGATAGATAGATGTCCCGATGATCAACAGACATAGAGTGTTCGCACTCTTTTTTTCTGCCATCATGCAGTGATGAGGGGGAAAAGATTGATGTAAAAAGCCGCATTCCATGTGATATAATGAACTCAGCATCGTTTAGAAAGAAGGTGTGACATGGCTTATCAGGCATTATATCGAAAATATCGTCCGGTGAGCTTTGATGGCGTCGCCGGACAAAAGCCGATCGTTAAGACGCTTCAGAATGCAGTTAGACAGCACCGGATCGCACATGCTTATCTGTTTTGCGGTCCGCGCGGAACGGGAAAGACATCGATTGCAAAGATCTTTGCCAAAATGCTGAATTGCGAATCTGAAGAGCATGCGCCATGTGGAGAATGCCATAACTGCGTGGAATTCCAGAACGGATCTCATCCGGATATCATCGAGATCGACGCAGCGAGCAACAATGGCGTAGAAGAAGTAAGAAACTTGATCGAGAAAGTGAAATATGCGCCGATCGAAGGGAAATATAAAGTATATATCATCGACGAGGTACACATGATGTCAGCGGGTGCGTTCAACGCGCTGTTGAAGACCATCGAGGAACCGCCTGAACATGTGATCTTTATCTTTGCGACCACGGAACCGCATAAAGTGCTGCCGACCATCATCTCGAGATGCCAGCGTTTCGATTTCAATAAGGTCTCCGTATCGGATATGGTTGAGCGGCTGGATTATGTCCTCGAACAGGAAAAAATCCATATGGAACCAGATGCGGTCAGGCTGGTGGCAACGCTTTCTGAGGGCGGCATGCGTGATGCGCTGTCTATTTTGGACCAGTGCATCGCCTATGCGCAGGATAACATCACGACAGAAGACGTCAATACCATTTACGGCATCACGACGCCGGCAGAGAAGGGAACGCTTCTTTCTCATGTGCTGGACCGGGAATATACTGAATTGATGGAACAGATCGAAGCCTTGTCTGAACGCGGCATAGATATCCGCCGGCTGACTGCGGATCTGATCAATCTGTTGAAGGACAGCCTGGTCTATTCCTATACCGGAGATCAGACATTGGTTGCGGATGTATATCTAAATGTCATCAAGGACAGTTTGGCCGATGTTCCTGAAGCGCGCCGCTTGCAGATGATCGATGTGTTGATGGAAACGATGGAAAAATACCGAATGGCATCTGATGTTTCGTCATATTTTGAGATCGCGGTATTGAAGATGATGAATGAAACGTCTGTCTCAGCGGTTTCGAGCGTGCAGAGGGCGGTTTCACAGGCTGAACCTGAGCAGAAAGCATCGTTCTCAGAACCAGAACCGATCCCGACGGTCGTGATGAGTGTTTCACGTGAAACAAAACGTGAACAGCCAGAAGAAAAACAAATAGAGAAACCTGCAAAACCGGCAAAAAAGAAGAAAGAACCTGAACCGGTCCTGGGCTATGAAGATGAATATATCATCGCATTGCTCGCCGGCGCCAATAAACAGCATAAGCAACAAGATCTGGAGAAATTCAGCCAGCTGCCCGCATATTTGAATGAACTGGAATGGGTGAAATATGCCAATGCACTGAAGCACGCCGTGATCGTGGGCAGCGGCGTCAATTATCTGGTGCTTTCCGTCGACAGCCCGCTGGAAGCCCGTGAGATCAACGAGCTGGAACGAGATGAAGAGCTCGAACGCTTCATCCATGAACTGCTGGGCATACAGAAAAAGGTATTCGCTATCGATGAACAGCAGCGTAAACAAGTCATTCAAAAATTCAAAGAACATATGCAGCAGGGCACATTGCCGGAACCTGTTCGTGTAGAATTGAAACAGAACAACACCGGTGAAAAACATGAGCCGACAACAGAGGAAAAACTGACCGATCTGTTCGGCGGCGAGATCGTCATGATGGAGGAATGAACATATGGATATGCAGAGATTACTGAGTCAAGCCATGAAGCTTCAGGAGGATCTTTCTCATACGCAGAAAGAACTGGATGAACACAGTTATACGGAAAGCATGGGCGGCAGTGCGGTCAGCGTGACCGTGCGCGGAAACATGAGCGTGAGCAATATCGAGATCAGCGATGAAATGATGGATCCGGACAATCGTGAAGATCTGCAGGATATGCTGGTCAGCTGTCTGAATAACGCGATCGAGCGGGCAAAGGCAGAAAAAGAGGAAAAAATGAAGTCGATGACTGGCGGCATTCAGTTTCCGGGAGCGTTTTGATGTATCCGGAGAAATTTGAAGATCTGATCGCAGCTTTCCGCCATCTTCCCGGCGTAGGGATCAAAACAGCCGAGCGGTACGCCTTTACGGTATTGGACTGGGATCAGGAGACCTTGGAAGAGATGATCGCCAGCCTGCAGGCAGTCCGAAACGGACTGGATGTCTGTGAAGTCTGCGGAAATCTGTGTGAAGGCAGCGAATGTGAGATCTGTTCAGACCACACGCGAGATCATCGGATCATCTGTGTCGTGCAGAGCCCGAAAGATGTGATCGCGATGGAAAAGATGAATACATACAATGGCGTCTACCATGTGCTCAACGGCGTGATCAATACCGCAAAGGGGATCATGCCGCAGGATCTGAATATCGATAGTCTGCTTCGGCGCATCGATGAACAGACAGAAGAGGTCATCCTAGCCACCAATCCGACAGTGGAGGGAGAGACGACCGCATTGTATCTGTCCAAGCTGCTGGAAGACCAGCACGTCAATGTCACGCGGATCGCGCATGGACTGCCGATGGGCGGCCATCTCGATTATGCGGATGAGCTCACCTTGCAGAAAGCATTCGAAGGAAGAAAAAAAATGGAGTAGATCTCTTAAAGGAGAAATCTACTCCATTTTTGCTCGGGAAGACAACCATTTGCGGTAATCATTGGAAATGATCCGCGCTTCGATCAGTTCTCTTTGATCCGAACGATCGATATTATACATATATACCGGAAGCGTACAGAGCGGCTGTTTTTCTTCATCATAAATCTGTGCGCTGACTTTTTCATATTCATTGTCAGGACTGCCCGGCACATATCCTTCCAGCTGATCGATGGCAGGGATGACCTCATCATCGGCCTCCATGACCTCACCGCGGATGAAGTCGCTGCCTGGCAGCAGTGCCGGATAATCTCTGCCCTTCAGCGAATAGAGCGTGCCTTTGACATAGGCAGGCATGATCTGATGAACATGTCCATCCAGGTAACGCAGGTAATTGCGGCAGCCTTCCAGCAGCGTGCCATAAACAAAGATCTTAGCCATGATATTCTCCTTTAATATTTTTTATAATAATATGTTTAATACAAATTCTTTAATCGCTTCAGATAACTGTAACGGCGGTAGCGGGCAAAGCGGACATGCTTATCGGACATCTCTATCCTGACTTCTCGGGCATTCAGCAGCGGGACGGTCTTATGATCATAGCCCAGCAGCGCGGTCTGAAAATCATCGCTGACGATACGCACTTTCCGGCTTTCCATCATGATATATGGATTGCCCAGTGAACGGTGCTTGGAATGCTGGATCGGCGTGATCTCGGCCAGCTGCATGACCGACAGTCCGCTGTCGATCACCGCGCCCTTCAGCGAGCGGTTCAGCGCCGTAGATCCGGCCTGTGTGCTCAGACAGATGCCTGAGCCGTGACAGCGTTCGAAGAATTCATCATCGACATAGATGTCCGCTGCCTGAGAGTGAATGACGTTTTCAACACGCATTTCATTCAGCGCGTAAAATGGCTCCGGCATCGTGTCCACTTCGATCTTCAGCAATCTGGAGGTGAAGATCTCCGGCTCCTTGCTCAGCAGATCGTCCAGGCAAAGCGAAAGCTCATCCTGGGTATAGTCCGTGAAGAAGCCGAGCGTTCCGGTGTGGATGCCCAAGAACATCAATTCATTGATCGAATCCATATATTGATGAACGCCGTAAAGCAAAGTTCCGTCCCCGCCGATGCAGATGACCAGCTGCGGATCTGATTCCGTATGCTGCCATCCGGCTTCATCCAGCTTGTTTCTGACCTGGCGGCCAACAGACAGCGTGTTTTCATCCTGACGGCAGACGATCATATAACGCATGCGATCACTCCTTTATGCAGTAAAGTTTACCATAGTTTGAACAGAATTGCCATGTGGTATAATAATGACGACAGTTGTGCAGGAGGAATGGAAATGAAAGAACATGAGGAAAAAGAATATAAGGTGATGCTGAGCGAAAAGCAGTTTCAGCGGCTCTGCGATCTGCTCGGCAATCCCAGACCGGTCAAACAGGAAAACCGGTATTATGATACAGAGGACTGGAAGATCCGCAGGCAGTATGGATCGATGCGGATCAGGACGATTAACAACAAACATATCTTTACGCTGAAGATCAGAAAAAACAGCGATACGGTCATGGAATATGAACTGCCGGTCAGTGAGAATTCGCTTTTTGCATTGTATAATCCGCAGGTGCAGGCGCTGTTAAAGGAGCATCAGATCACTGAACCGCTGCAGGAGATCGGCAGGCTGACGACCTGGCGGGCCAAGATGATCACGGAGGATGCGGAGATCTGTTTGGACTATAATGAATATCGCGAGCAGTATGATTATGAAGTCGAGTATGAATACCTCAGACCGCATGATGGGCTGAAGGTGTTTCAGCAGCTGCTGGAACAGATCGGTGCCAGCTATGAAGGAAATTGCCGATCCAAAGTGATGCGTGCGGTAGGGACGCCGTGGATGAACAAATGAGCGTAAAACAGGCGGACAGAGCTTTCTGTCCGCCTGTTCAGTTGTAAGTGAAATCAGAATACTTCTTGGCATGGGAACTGATGTTCATGATCATGCCGAATACGATGAAGTAAGAAAGGATCGACGATCCGCCATAAGAGATGAGCGGCAGCGTGATGCCGGTGATCGGCAGCAGGCCGCAGATCATGCCCAGATTCTGGATCTGTTGATAAACGAGGATGCCGAGCACGCCGCTGATCATGTATTTTTCTGACATGATGGACGTATTGACTGCGATCCGCAGGATGTAGAGATCAAGCAGAAGGCACATGATCAAGATGAAGGTCGTGCCGATCAGACCGAATGACTGGCCGACGGCAGCGAAGATGAAATCGGTATGCGCCTCCGGTATGGCGACGACATCAGGCTGAAGGCCGAAGCCGGATATGCCGGCCGATCCCAGCGAAAGCAGGGAAGTGTAGAGCTGATTGCCGATGCCGAGCATGTTTTCCTCCGGATAGATCCACGCGGTGATCCTGCTGAGCTGATATCCCTGGATATAGCGGGTCAGCAGCTCATACTGGAAGAAATATAAATAGAAGAAGATCAGCACAGCGGCCAGCACGATGCCTCCGCCGATGAGGAACCATTGTTTCTTGATGCCGCTGCACATCAGCATGACGAGCAGCGTGATGCCGATGATCAGGCAGACACCGGTGTCCGGCTGAAGCAGGATGAGCAAAAGCGGCGGACCGGCCCAGATCAAGATCTTCTTGAACAGCTCGATGTCGCTGGTATACGTGACCATGGAGCGGTTGCTGTTGTGTTGATCGATGATGTCTGAACAGATCAGGATCAGTACGATCTTCATGAATTCACTGGGCTGAAAGCTGGCAAAGGGAAACTGGAACCAGGCATATGCGCCGTTGATGTCATCAGCCAGCGGCAGATGACGGCCATTTCCCAGAAAAGCTTCCATATATTTGGATAATAATAGATAAGCTAGGCAGCCAAGCAAAATGAAATAGATCAGCTTGATATATTTCATGACCGTATCGTTTCCGAAAAACATGATCAGACCCATGATGAAGAAGCTGAATGCATACCAGACGAGCTGCTGGATCATGACGGATGTTCCGGAGAGGCTCTGTGACATCAAGTTGAATGAAGTGAATATGGCGATCAGGCTCGTGATCATCATGCCGATCAGAATGGCCAGAAATCCAAAATCGATCCGGTTGGGCTGCTTGGTATATTTCAGAGAACGTTTCATGACATTCCTCCCGATAACGATGTTTGCAGATCCATATAGGAATCTTTAACCATTATAGCATATTTCATCAGATCAGAAGGGAGATTCATCGGATAATTTGTGTGAAATTAAGGCAGGGGAAACGTGATTTTTACCGTGCCCAGACACGATCAGATTCACTGAAAATCGACAAAATATGGTATAATGATAAAATCAGATCAGAGATCGTGACTAAATGGATGGAGTGATGCAGATGGCGGAAAAAAATAAATACACCCCGATGATGCAGCATTATCTGCAGATGAAAAGAGAGAATCCAGACGCGATCATCTTTTATCGTCTCGGTGATTTTTATGAGATGTTTTTTGATGACGCGAAGACTGCGTCGCTGGAGCTCGACCTTGTGCTGACCGGGCGCAATGCGGGCGTGGAGGAAAAAGTGCCGATGTGCGGCGTTCCGCACCATGCGGCAAATAGCTACATCCAGCGGCTCATCCAGAAGGGATATAAGGTCGCGATCGTAGAGCAAGTGGAGGATCCGGCGCTGGCCAAGGGACTCGTGCAGCGTGAAGTGATCCGCATCGTGACGCCCGGGACGCTGATGGATGAACAGAGCGATGAGCGGACGAGCAGCTATATCGCTTCCGTATATGATTATCAGTACGGGCTGTGCGTCGTGCTCTGTGAGATGACGACAGGAGAGCTGAAGGCGCAGCTCATGGATAAAAGCGTCATCTCTTTGCAAAAGGTGCTTTTGCAGAACAATGTGCGCGAGATCGTCGTGGAACATCAGTTTGACCGGCGGCTGCGCAAGATGATCGAAGAGCTGCAGACGATCACGATCTCCTCCATGGAGAAAGATGAGATCCGCGAGATCTATCAGCCGCTGGTGCAGGGCATCGAGAATCAGAAAGTCCTGCACACCTTCGGCCTGTTGATGAATTATCTCGATGAGACACAGAAACGCTCCATGTCGCATCTGCAGCCGCTGGAGATGATCTATGAGCAGGAATTCCTGCAGATGGATTATTCGACCAAGCAGAACCTGGAGCTGACCAGTTCCCAGCGAAATGGAAACCGGCAGATGACCCTTTGGTCCTTCATGGATAAATGTCTCAGCGCCATGGGCTCACGGATGCTGAAAAAATGGATCGAGTATCCGCTCATCCAGCGCAAAGAGATCGAGAAGCGGCTGGATGCGGTCGAATATCTGAGCAGCGAATTCCTTATCCGGGATGAGCTGAAGGAACACCTTCGTTATGTCTATGACCTGGAACGCCTCGGCGCAAGGGTAGCGTATGGCAGCGCGTCTCCGCGCGATGTGCTGCGCCTGGTGAGCACGCTTGAACATGCGCCGGTCATCTTCGATCTGTTCAAAGACTGCCCCAGCTATCAGGAATACCGGAACATCGATACTTGCCAGGAGCTGCATGATCGGATCGATGGCGCGATCGTGGATGAACCGCCGCTGACCATCAAAGATGGCGGCGTATTCGTAGACGGATACAATGCGCGCCTCGATGAACTGCGCGGCATCAGCAGAGACGGGAAGAGCTGGATACTGGAGCTGGAAGCCAGGGAAAAAGAGCGGACCGGCATCCGCTCCTTAAAGATCGGATACAATCGTGTGTTCGGCTATTACATCGAGGTCCGCAAAGGAAGCCTGGATGCCGTCAAGCCCGAATTTGGTTATGTGCGCAAACAGACACTGGCTAACGCCGAACGTTTCATCACTGACGAATTGAAAGAAAAAGAAGAACTGATCCTGCATGCCCAGGAAGAGAAGATCCGTTTGGAAGCAGAGCTGTTTGCTGATTTGCTCAATCAGATCAAGGTCTATCTTCCTAAGCTTCATGATCTGGCGCAGGCACTGGCCACCATCGATGTGCTTTATGCGCTGGCTGTGCTGGCTGTGGATCATGGCTATGTGCGTCCACAGTTTCATGACGGTCATGCCATCGATATCGTCGAAGGAAGACATCCTATCCTCGACAGCATGATGAAGAAAAAACGCTATGTGTCCAATAATCTGCACATGGATGAACGGCAGGCCATCAGCATCATCACCGGTCCGAACATGGGCGGTAAATCCACATATATGCGGCAGAACGCGCTGCTGGTCATCATGGCGCAGATCGGCAGCTTTGTTCCAGCCAGAAAAGCGGATCTTCCGATCTTTGATCAGATCTTCACCCGCATCGGTGCGAGCGACGATATCCTGAGCGGAAAGTCCACCTTCATGGTCGAGATGATGGAAGCAAATCATGCCCTTCAGCATGCTACGGATCGTTCGTTGATCCTCTTTGATGAGATCGGACGAGGAACATCCACCTATGACGGCATGGCGCTGGCTCAGGCGATGATCGAATACATCAATGAGAACATTCATGCCAAGACGCTGTTTTCGACGCACTATCACGAGCTGACCCAGCTGGGTGAGCACAGCGAAGAGATCCGCAACATTCACGTGGATGTGCATGAGGAGGATGATCATGTGACCTTCCTTTACCGGGTCGTGGATGGCAAGGCAGACAAGTCCTACGGCATCAATGTCGCCAGGCTGGCCAAGCTGCCGGAGGTCATCCTGCAAAGAGCGGGACAGCTGCTGGACGCCTTAGAACGAGAGGAAAACCATGGCGTCTATCAGCCGCAGATGCTGGTCGTGGAAAAGGACGATCCCAAGCAGAAGGAGATCATGGAGATGATCGATATGATCGACATCAATTCCATGACGCCGATGGAAGCGATGAGCTTTCTGTATGAATTGAAAAAGAAAAGAACAGCATAGTGATCCAGGTGATCAAGACAGAGAGACAGAGAAGATCGATCCTTCCTGTCTCTTTTTTTTGATCGGTGAAACGGCAATTTCTTGGCAGAGAAATTTCCGCGTTTTTTATCTTTACAGGAAAAATGAAAACAGGCATACTAAAATTGTAAGCGCGTTCAATCTCGCGCTGAGGCATGACGTTTGTGTCGTTTGATCGTGCCGATGAGGTCAACATATTACAACAAAGTGCAAGATATTACCATAAATTATCACTATAATGATAGTATGGAGAATTTCAGATCACGAAAGGATGGTGAACAGGTGACGGTGGTCTGAACAACATAAGGAAGGAGAAAAGAAGAAGATGAAACTGAAACACAAGATCGTGCATCTGTTTCTGGCCATGATGATGACGCTGAGTCTGATTCCCTCATTTTCCTCCCCGGTGATCGCCGCGGCAAATGAGAATCTTGCGCTGGGACAGACAGCGACCGCATCCAGCTCCTATCCTAACCGGTCCTGGACACCAGACAAGGCTGTAGATGGCGATGTGTCTGGCTCTGACTCCAGATGGAGCTCAAAGAGAGCGACAGGAACGAGCAATGAGGGAACAGGAGATACAGGAACAAAAGAACAGTGGCTTGCTGTGGACCTGGGGGAGGAAACCCCGATCAATCAGATCGAGATCTACTGGGAAGCCGCATTTGCCACTGAATATGACATTCAGGTATCCCTGGATGGCGAGGAATATGAAACCGTAAAGACATGTACGGCAGAGGAGGCCGGACAGCAGACGCACCGTGACCTGGGCGTAGACAGCGCACGGTTTGTCCGCATCTATTGCAGAGAACCGAAGACCGCAAGCTATGGCTATTCCATCTATGAACTGGAGGTCTATGCTGAAAACCGCATGGACAGCGCAAAGGACGTTCTGGATTCCCTGCAGGGACAGGCGCCTCGTCTGTCTGCCGATCAGAAGAGCGTGATCCTTCCGGAAGTGCCTGAGGGCTACCGCATTTCTTTGTTTGGAAGCGATAACCAGCAGGTGCTGAAGCTGGATGGCACGATCATCCAGCCGCTGGTCGATATGAACGTCAACCTGCTTTACAAAGTGGTGAATGAAAGCGATGAGACAGATTATGCCACGTCTGATACAGATATTCAGATCACCATCCCAGGAAAGTATATGGTGCAGGCAGGGGACAACGCCGTGCCGAACGTGCTCCCGGGACTGCGCGAGTGGAAAGGATCGACCGGCAATTTCGTGATCAGCGATGATATAGATCTGATCCTGAGCGATGACAGCATGCGGCAGGCCGCAGAAGTGATCCAGACTTACTTCATGGATATGCTGGACAGAGAGATCGATATCGTCAGCGGAGAAGAACCACAGAGCGGCGATATCTATCTGCGCGCAGGCGGCAGCGTGGAGGAGCTGGGTGAAGAAGGATATGAACTGATCATCAGTGACACGCTGACCATCACTTCACCGACCGTGACCGGCATGACCTATGGCGGTGCGACCATCACGCAGATCCTCTATCAGGATGAAGACCGAAACGAGATCCCGAAGGGATTGGTCAGAGACTATCCGAAATATGAAGTGCGCGCCGGCATGATCGATGTCGGAAGAATGTACATCCCGCTGGAATACCTGGAAGAGATGAGCATCTACATGTCCTGGTTCAAGCTGAATGAGACCCATGTGCACATCAATGACTATTGGAGCGGTTCAGGATACAGCGCATTCCGTCTGGAAAGCGAAGTCTATCCGATGATCGTCGCCGAAGATGGCTATTATACCAAGGATGACTATCGCCAGTATCAGAAAGACATGAAGAAATATAGCATAGATGTCATTACCGAGATCGATACGCCGTATCATGCGGAATGCTTCAGAGATATCCCGGGCGTGAAGATGTTGTCGACCGGCTATCTGGATATCACGACAGATGAGGCGAGAGCCGCAAACCAGGAGATCATCGAAAACCTGATCGATGAATACCTGGATGGAGAAGATCCGGTCATTCAGAGCGATCATTTCCATATCGGAACTGACGAATACAGCAAGTCCTATGGCGAGCAGATGCGCGCATGGACCGATCACTTCATCAATTATGTCAACGACAAGGGATATGAATCCAGAGTATGGGCATCCCTGGGAAAGAACGGATTCAACGGAACGACGCCGGTATCCACGGATGCGACGCTGAATCTGTGGGCGCCATACTGGGCAGATGTCCATGAAATGTATGATCTAGGCTATGACATCATCAATACTTACGGCGGATGGCTCTACATCGTGCCATCAGGAAATGCCGGATATCCGGACCGCATGGATCTGGAGCGTCTGTACAATGAATTTGAAGTCAACAACTTCAAGTCCGGACGCAATCCTTCTGGCGAAGCCATCATGCCGATCGCGCATCCGCAGACAAAGGGCGCAGAATTCTGCCTGTGGAACGACATGACATCTTTCCGCACCGGATTCTCCTGGTTCGATGTATTTGACCGCTTCAAAGACGGTGTAGCCATCGTTTCAGAAAAGACCTGGTTCGGTGAGAAGCAGGAAGGACAGACATATGAACAGTTCCAGGCAAGGATGGATGCAGTCATCGACAAGGTGCCGAATGCTAATCCTGGACGGTTCGTCGAATCAGACACCGATGTGATCGCCGACTATGAATTTGAAGATGCAGGCACGACTGCAATTGATTCCAGCACCAATGGCTATGATGCCGAGCTGGTCAATGCAGAAGTCAATGACGGCGCAGTAACCTTTGATGGCACCGGTTATATGAGCATGCCGATGGACAGCGTAGGTTATCCATATACGGTTTTGATGAATGTGACCTTTGATGAGATCACCGATGACGCAACATTGTTCAGCGGCGCGGACGGCACGTTCTATCTGAACAAGCTGGGACAGCTCAGCTATGCGCGCGGACAGTATGAATTCACATTCAATTACACGCCGAAGGCAGGAGAGAAGCTCGCCATCGCGCTGACTTGCGACAGCAAGAATCTGACGCTGTATGTCAATGGCAGACTGATCGGCACAGGCAAGCTGACCAATGAGACCATCGGCGGAAAGAGCCAGCAGAGCTCGACATTCGTGCTTCCGGTGGAGAAGATCTTTGATCATGTCAAAGGCACGCTGGACGATCTGACCATCTACAACCGCGTGCTCTCTGATGAAGAGATCTATGAAGAGCTCGGCATCGAAAGAGAGAACCTGGCGCTGAACAAAGACGTGGACGTATCCGGACTGGAAGTCAGTGACGGCAGATTCACGGCTGACAAGGCAGTGGACGGCATCGTCAGCAGCGATTCCCGCGTATCGTTCTCCAGAGCTGCCGATGAGCAGTGGCTGCTTGTCGATCTCGGAGATGTTTATGAGATCAGCGAATTCGTGATCAACTATGAATCCGTCGTCGGAAAATACGAGATCCAGGTTTCTGAAGACGGTGAAGAATTCACGACCGTATATACCAAGAATGAAGCGACAGTAGAAGGCAGTGCCGGCGTACAGAGCATCGAAACGATCGAGATCGAGCCGGTCGATGCCCGCTATGTCAAATATGTTCAGAAGGAAAGATGGCATCATACCGGAAACGGCAACTGGTACAGCGGCAGCATCTATGAGTTTGAAGTATATGCGCCGATCAGCACGACCGTGAAGCCATCCCGCGATGCCCTCGTTGCCCTTGATCCAAGCAGCAGCGGCGCCATCTCTGCTAAGAGAGCGATCGGACCGAGCACGAGCGATCAGGTCAGCGTGGAATTCGATATGTACACTTCGCTCGATCCGGCCGAGACCAATACGGCAGTCGGACTGGGCAGCACAGATTCCAATTACACCGCTTATGGCCAGGTACCGATCATCGTCCGCATGTATCAGGGAACGCTTGGCGCATACAACGGCGCAGCCGGAGGCTATGTCCAGAGCGATGTGCGCTTTACCCAGAATGAAGCATACCATATCCGCATCGAAGTCGATCTGTCAGAAGGCACCTATACTGCTTATGCGACCGGTCCGGATGGCGAAGAAAAAGTATTTGCGGAAAACTATACATATCGCGCAGCCGCGCCGAGCGAGATCGGAAAGATCTATCTGTTTAACAACGAGCGCCCGGCCGGAAGCTATTGGCTGGAAGACATCACCCTGAGCGATGTGGAAGAAACAGTCGACAAGACCGCGCTGAGCGAAGTGATCGATGCAGCGAAGGCCATCAAAGAGGAAGGCTATACGGCAAACAGCTGGACCGCTCTGCAGGATGCCCTGACAGCCGCAGAAACGATCATGGCCGATGACAGCGCGACACAGGAACAGGTCGATCAGGCCGCATCTGCATTGCAGTCAGCGATGGATGCCCTGCAGGTCAAGGCAAGCGCATCTGCGCTGAATGCCCTGCAGAACATGGTCGACAAAGCCAATGCGCTGGACTCTGATGATGAAGCGCTGAATGCAGCGATCACAGCCGCACAGGCACTGCTTAATGATCCGGACAATGCGTCTGTGACCGCGGTCGTGAGCGCATTGCTCGACCTGAGCGAAGCGATGCAGGCGCTGAATACGGATGAAAGCACGGATGCCTTAAGGGCAGACGTACAGGCGACGATCGACTTCATCAAGGAACACATCTTGACCAACGTGGACAATGTCCGTCCGGGCAAGGTAGACGCACTGGAAGCGGCTGTAGAGGCAGCGCAGACACTCGTCGATGATCCGGATGCGAGCGCAGACGAGCTGAAGGCAGCGAACAAAGCGATGACCAAGGCGGCACAGGAGCTGTGGGAGATCGTCTCTAAGACAGAGCTGAACGCATTGATCGAAGCGGCAAACGGTTACCTTGATGGAAACTATACAACAGAAAGCCTTGAAGCACTGCAGACAGCGATCGAAGCTGCACAGGCCGCAGCGAACAATGACGATGCGACAACAGCTGAGGTCACCGAAGCCATCACCAGCCTGGCCAACGCGATCGCCGGACTGGAAAGCATCACGCTGGATACGAGCGCGCTCGCACATGAGATCGAGCTCGTTACAGAAATGATCGCCAACCTCGACAACTATGTACCAAGCAGCGTAGAAGGACTGCAAGAGAAGCTGGATGCAGCGAAGACAGCCCTGAGCAATGCAACGGCACAGGCAGAGATCGATGAAGCGACGAAGACGCTGAGAGAAGCGCGCCTGAATGCGAGAACGAAGGCAGACACGAGCGCATTGGAAGAGATCATCGCGTATGTGAACAGTCTGAATCTGGCTGGTTATACTGCAGAAAGCAGGAACATGCTGGATCGCACGATCTTTGAGGTCAAGAAAGTGCTGGCTGATCCAGAAGCGACGCAGGAAAAAGTTGATCAGGCAGTGCAGACGATGCAGACAGCTATCGATAGCCTGCAGCCAGTAGAAGACAGCGCAGGCAGCACGAATGCCGATACGACGGATACCGCGGCAGCAGCACAGACGACAGCGTTTGCCGGCATGCTGGCAGTATCAGCGGCAGCGATCCTGATGGCGAACAGACGCCGTCGTCAGGCAAAATAAAATTATGATCAGACTGTGGTGATCTGTGTCATCACAGTCTTTTCATGTTCGCTGAAGTCAATACGGCTTGCGTCCTACAGATGCATGCCTGCCCCGTGCGTGGACAGCTGACAAATGCAGGAGAATTATTATATAATGAGAGAAGTCAGAGCCTTGCTATATGACAAAGGAGGGGATACGCATGGGAAAGATCAATGTGCTGAGCGAACATCTGAGCAATATGATCGCGGCCGGAGAGGTCGTGGAGAGACCAAGCGGCATCGTCAAAGAGCTGGTGGAAAACAGCATCGATGCACATGCGCATGACATTGCCATCGACATCATCCAGGGCGGGATCGAAAGCATCGTCATCACAGATGATGGAGAAGGCATGGACGCACAGGATGCGACCACAGCGTTCGAGCGGCATGCGACCAGCAAGATGAAAGAAGAGAATGATCTCTGGAACATCCACACCATGGGATTCCGCGGAGAGGCGCTCCCCTCTATCGCATCTGTTTCCCATGTTATCCTGCAGACCAATGATGGTCATCAGGGGACGGAAGTGGAGATCAGATATGGCAAATTTGAGGGTGCACATCCAGCTGCCTGTCCGGCCGGCACCCGGATCGAAGTCAGGCATCTCTTTCAGCGCACACCGGCCCGCTTCAAGCACCTGAAATCGCCGCAGTATGAATTTTCCCTGATCAGCGATGTCGTGCAGAAGTTTGCACTCTCTTATCCAGAGATCCGTTTTACGCTGACCCATGAGGGAAAGATGGTCTTTCAGACCAGGGGCAATGGCAGCCTGCGTGAGATCCTCATGCAGATGTATGACCGCAGCGTAGCCAAAAGTGCCATCGAGATCCATGGTCAGGATCTTGATTATTCATTGGAAGGCATGGCGGTCCAGCCCAAATATAACCGAGCGACCAAGTATTTCATCTTCTTGTTCATCAACCGCCGCATGATCCGCAGCTATCATTTACAGAAAGCCATCCTGGACGCCTATCATCCTTATCTGCCCAAGGACCGCTTTCCGATCGTCGTCTTGAACGTCAGGATGGATGCGCAGCTTGTGGATGTCAATGTGCATCCGAGCAAATGGGAGATCCGCCTGTCAAAGGAGCGGCAGCTGGAAAAGCTCATCTATGAGACCTTGCGCGAAGCATTGAAGGAAGCGTTCGAAGTCGTCGAGCTGGAAAGCCGCAAGGAAAAGCCGAAGGTGGAGGTGCAGACGCTGCAGTTTTCCTATGCGCAGGATGCACAGATGGAACAGCTGCAGCGCGAAGTCAATGAGAGCTTTGCCCCTGGCGCGGCATTGGTAGAAGAACCTGCTATGCCTCCGGTGTCCACCTTTGCGGTCGAATCCAGCCCTGCGCGGCAGAAAGAACGGCATGATCAGCTCAAACAGGAGCTGTATCCAACGCCGGAGCCTAAATCAGAGCCGGCTGCTTCGCCTAAGCCGAAGCAGCCGGCAAAACGAGAAGAAGAACCGGTGGAAAAGGCGCCTGAGCAGAAACCCGCGCCCGTTCAGCAGCCTGCGCCGCAGAAGGAACCCGAGCCGGCTCATCAGCGCCTGCCGGAATTGAAGGTCATCGGCCAGTTTCATCGTTCCTATATCCTCGCTGAGGGAGAGGAGGGACTGTACATCATTGACCAGCATGCAGCGCAGGAACGATATCATTATGAGCAGATCCGCAGCGCGATCTTGTCCGGACAGAAGGACACCCAGATGCTCGTGCTTCCGCTGCAGATCGAGACGAGCCCGCATGCGGTCAGCCGGATCGATGAGCTCAACGCACTGCTGGGAAGCCTCGGCATTCAGTTTGAGGCCTTTGGTGAACAGACCTTGCTGTGCCGGGAGCTTCCTGTCTGGATGAAGGATGTCGATGAAGCAGCTTTCCTGCGCGATATGATCGATATCTGGCAAAGAGATGAGCGCATCGATATCGCTCGTCTGCGGGAACATGCCATCGCCACGATGGCATGTCATAGCTCGATCCGGTTCAACCGCACCTTGAACGAAGAAGAGATGAAGCGGGTCATCGATGATCTGAATCAATGTGAGCAGCCGTTTCACTGTCCGCACGGCCGGCCGACCATCGTGTGCATGAGCGACGCGCAGCTGCGCAAGGAGTTCGAACGTGGCTGAGCAAAAGGATAAGGTGATCGTCATCGTCGGCCCGACCGGCGTGGGCAAGACCGCGCTCAGCGTGGAACTGGCAAGACGCCTGCAGGGAGAAGTCATCAGCGGGGATTCCATCCAGGTGTACCGAGGACTGGATATCGGCAGCGCCAAAGTGACGAAGGAAGAGATGCAAGGCGTCACGCATCATCTGATCGATGAGCTGGATCATCATGAAGAATATAATGTAAAAGTGTTTCAGGAACGATGCCGGGAATGCCTGCAGGAGATCCTGGATAAAGGGCGCATGCCGATCCTGTGCGGCGGCACCGGCCTGTACATCAAGGCCGCGCTCTATGATTATACGTTCGCCCAGGAAGAGCCGGATGAAGACTATCTGCGCTTTCTGGATACGCTGAGCCAGGAGCAGCTGTACGGCGCATTGCAGATCGTGGATCCGCAGGCGAGCGAAAAGATCCATCCGAACAACCGGAAACGGATCATCCGCGCATTGAGCATCGTCCATCACGGCGAAGCCAAAAGCGCCATCGAACAGCGGCAGTCTCATCAGCCGCTGTATGATGTGTTCATGATCGGGCTGACGATGGACAGAGCGCACTTGTATGCCCGTATCGATCAGCGGGTGGACATCATGCTGGAGCGCGGATTGCTCGATGAGATCCGCACCCTGATCAAGAGTGATGATGACTGGGATCTGCACAGCTTCCAAGGCATCGGGTATAAAGAGTGGAAGCCCTATTTCCAGGGAAATGCTTCGCTTGAGCAATGCAGCGAACAAGTGAAGAAAAACTCGCGGAACTTTGCCAAACGGCAATACACCTGGTTTCGCAATCAGTTCGATGTGCACTGGTTCGATGTGGAAACGGCAGACTGGAAAACACAGCTGTATGCACAGCTGGAGGAATGGAGGAATCGGTAAATGGAAACGGCAGAATCCAGGACATCGCTGCTCATCGGGGAGATGGGGCTGCAGCGGCTGAAACAAAGCTGTGTCTGTGTCCTCGGCGTCGGCGGCGTCGGATCATACTGCGCTGAGGCGCTGGCGAGGAGCGGCATCGGCAAGCTGATCCTGGTGGATGGAGATCATGTGGCATTGAGCAATCTGAACCGGCAGATGATGGCCCAGTTCGATACGATCGGACAGCCGAAGAGCGAAGCGATGAAGGAACGGATCCTTTCTTACCGCAGCGACATCCAGGTCGTCTGTCATCAGCTGTTTTATGATGCAGAAGCCAATGTGCAGATCTTCAGTGAACCGGTGGATTTCGTCGTCGATGCCATCGACACCCTGAGCAGCAAGCGCGACTGCATCGTCTACTGTCTCGAGCATGGGATACCGTTCATCTCCAGCATGGGCATGGCCAACCGCATGGATCCCACGAAGATCGAGATCATGGATCTGATGAAGACCAGCTATGACCCCCTGGCCAAGATCATGCGGCAGATGATCCGCAAGGTCGGCATCCGCGGCAAGATCCCGGTCGTCTGTTCCACGGAGCAGCCGATGGTCCAGCATAAGATCGTCAATGCGGAAGGCAAGACCAGAAAGGAAAAGATGCCTCCGGCGAGCTCATCGTTCGTTCCGGGCGCGGCCGGTCTGGTCTGTGCATCCTATGCGGTGCGCACCTTGCTTCAATAGTTAAAAAAGGGAAGTGTCTCGATGAAGACATTTCCCTTTTTAGCTGAACAGCCAGCCGATGAGCGCCAGGTGGATGATCAACAGGATCGGCACGGTGATGAAGAAGCGGGTGTCGCTGATCTTATGGCGAAACAGCGTCATGGCGCTGAATGCGCCCAGCGAACCGCCCGCTGCCGCCAGGATGAGCAATAGCGATTCCCGGATGCGCCAGGCATGCATCATCGCCTTTCCTTTATCTGCCCCATAGCCGATGAACGCGATCACATTGATCACGGCCAGAAACAACAAGAGCGCATCTGGCAAAACGACAGGCTCGATGCCGATCATCCAGAACAAGACGGCCTGCACGATGAGCCAGATCAGACAGAAGGGAAGCGGAATATCCTTTCGCCTGCCGCGCCTGATGAATGATGCGGACAATGAAGCGCCCAAGGCGCCGCCGCTGATGAGGGCAAGACGTCCCGCTGCGCGCAGGACAGCGCGTTTTGCGCCGTACAAGATGAAGGCGGCGAGGTTGACACAGCAAAGCCAGATACAGGCAAAAGTCATGCGGATCCCTCCTTGAACAAAGCGTCAGTCAAGATAACAAAATATTACAAGAAAGCGCAAGATATTACAATTGATTTTATTGTAAAATAAAGTCACGGACATGACAGCGGTTACATTCGCGGTCATGACTGATGAAGAAGGAGAGGAAAATTGATGCATTATCTGAGGAAAGGGTGCATGCTCATCCTGGCAGGGATCATGGCTGTCAGCGGAGCATTCGGCACCATGGGCGGCATGCAGGTCAAGGCTGCGGAAGATCCGCAGATCGACGGGATCGAAGCAAGCGGAAAGAGCACGGCCGGCCATGAAGCAGCGCTTGCCATAGACGGCGCTGTGGATACGTACTATCTTACCCCGTCTTCATCCTCCATGGAGGATTACTATCGCTATATCGATCTGAAGCTGGATGGACTGTATCACATCACGAAGATCGAGATCTTCAATCAGACAAACAACACCTACAACCATCATGAGATCTACGCCTCACAGACCGGCGCGGAGTTCAATAAGATCGCGTATAAGGCAGATGACGATCTGGCTGACGCTGAAGGAGATGTCTATACGGTAGATGTCGACGCCAGCCAGCTGCGCATCAATCTGAGCTATAATTCCGCACAGATGGAAGGCAATCTGGCAGAAGTCAAAGTATATGGCACGCGCATCGGCGATGCCCAGACCTACGAGACAAACATCGAGACGACTGATTTCAGCGAAACACAGTGGGCTGAGGAATACGAGCGTTTCGAGAATGATGAAGAATATGCGAACCAGAAGACGATCAATGAGATGTCCGAGCTGGTCGGCCGCGTCATCGGTGACGAATGGAAAGACGATTTTGTGTTCGCGCTGCGCGAGGACAACAGCGATGGCAAAGACATCTTTGAAGTCAGTGACGGTGAGGATGGTAAGATCCTCATTCGCGGCAACAATGGCGTCGCCATGGCGTCCGGATTCAACTACTACCTGCGTTACTATTGCAAGGTGGACTACAATCCGCTGTTCGCCTCACAGCTGGATATGCCGGATACATTGCCGGCTGTCGGCGAATCGATCGTGAAGGAGACAGACTATGATGTGCGTTATGCGCTGAACTTCTGTACATATTCTTACACGATGGCATTCTGGGACTGGGATGAATATGAAGCGTTCCTGGACTGGGCCGCCATGTCCGGCATCAACCTGATGCTCGATATCGTCGGTCAGGAAGAAGTCATCCGCCGGACCTTGCAGGATTACGGTTATACTGACGCAGAGATCAAAGAGTATCTTTGCGGACCGGCTTACTTTGCCTGGTACTATATGCAGAACATGACTGGTTATGGCGGAGAATTGCCAGACAGCTGGTTCGAGAATCGCGTGGAACTGGCCAGAAAGATGCATGACCGTATGCAGACGTATGGTATCACCCCGGTGCTCAGCGGTTTCTCCGGCATGGTGCCGACCAACTTTGATGAGAAATATACTGATGCGACCGTCATCGAGCAGGGAACCTGGTGCGGCTATACCCGTCCGGATATGCTGCGGACATATGTGGATGACGGACAGAAAGATTACTTCTCCGAGATGGCTGATTATTTCTATCAAAATCAGCGCGATATCTTTGGCGATGTGACCAATTATTATGCGGTAGACCCGTTCCATGAAGGCGGACGCACCGGCGACATGGATGTTTCCCTTGTCTATGAGACCGTCCAGCAGAAGATGATCGAAAATGACGAAGATGCCATCTGGCTGATCCAGCAGTGGTCCGGAAGCATGACCGATGCCAAGCTGAGCGGATTGAAAGTCAAAGATCAGGCACTTGTCCTGGATCTCTTTTCTGAGATCAATCCAAGCTACAGTGTGATGGAGCGCAACGATATCCCATGGGTATGGTGCATGCTGCATAACTTCGGCGGCCGCATGGGCATCGATGGCAATCCGGACGATGTATCACAGAATATTCCGGACGATCATCAGAGCACTGAATATATGCAGGGCATCGGCATGACGCCGGAAGCCATTGAAAACTCGCCGATGATGTATGAATTGCTCTGGGATATGACATGGACCAAAGATCCGATCGATTACCGGGAATGGGTGCAGGATTATGCTGAACGCATTTATGGCGGAACCAATGAAGATATCCAGCGCGTATGGGAGATCATGTTGGAAACTGGATACAACAGCAAAGATACATATTATCAAGGCGCAGCTGAATCGGTCATCAATTCCCGGCCGACCACCAACTTCACTTCTGCGTCCAGCTGGGGACATTCTGATATCAACTATGATAAGGAACTGCTGGAAGAAGCGGCAGCCTTGATGGCAAAGAATTATGATACATTCAAGGACAGCCCGGCATTTGTTTATGACTTTGTCGATATCCTGCGTCAGGTAGTTGCCAACAGCGCGCAGGAATACCATACAGAAATGGTGAGCGCATATCAGAATGGTGATCTTGAGCTGTTTGATGCCATTTCTTCTGATTTCCTGGAGATGATCCTGCTTCAGGATGAGATCCTTTCTTGCAGCAGTGATTTCCTTGTCGGCACCTGGATCGAAGACGCAAGATCGATGGTAGCGGACAGCGATGACTGGACCAAAGATCTCTTTGAATTCAATGCCCGCAGCCTGATCACGACATGGGGCGGCTATAAGAATGCCAATGGCGGCGGACTGCGCGATTACTCTAACCGCCAGTGGGCCGGCCTGACGAAAGACTATTATTATCCGCGCTGGGAAAAGTGGGTGAATGATGCGAAAGCAGCATTGACCGATGGCACTGCGATGCCAAGTACCAATTGGTTCTTGATGGAATTTGAATGGGCCAATGAAAAATCAGACCAAGGCACAGCTTACGCGACTGAAGCAAGCGGCAGGGACCTGAAAGCCTTGAGCCAGCAAGTGCTGGATAACTATACGATCGCTGATCTGGAAGAACTGGTGGAGACACCGAGCACCCAGAGCGAGAACCTTGCGCTGGGCAAGAGCGTGAATGCGTCGATCGCGACAGCCGAAGGCTCATCGACTGACCTGTTGACCGATGGCGGAAAAGAGACGCTGTGGCAGGCTGCTGAACATGCGGACAGCTTTACGCTGAGCATCAATCTGGAAGAAGAAGCACAGATCTCCGGCATGGAGATCGACATGCAGCAGATCGCGGGCGGCTTCCCATACAGCTATGTCGTAGAAGCATACAGCGATGGCGCATGGCAGATCGTGGCAGAAGATGACAGCGGCGAGATCACGAGCCAGACACTGATCGACTGGCAGGGCATAGCTTCCGCAGTGCGCTTCACCTTTACGAGTGATGATGCAAGCATCGTCCCGGCCGTGGCCGAGCTGATCGTATATGGCGTACAGCAGGAACAGAAAAACTATGAAAATGTGGCGCTTGGCGCCAGCGTGACGACACCGACCGGCGAAACCAGCCTGATCACTGATGGGGATACCGGATCGCTCTGGGTAAGCAATGGTGACTATTATCCGGCACAGATCGTCCTGGAACTCGATGAAGAACAATATGTAGATATCATGGAGCTGTACTTTGAAAAACCAGGGCTGCGTTATCAGTACGATGTCATCATAGAGGATGCTCAGGGCAGCCAGACGACCGTACAGGATATGTCAGACAATACCCAGGATCTGGCTGGCATGTACACGATCGAGATCGGTGCAAATGTGAAGAAAGTGTATGTCAACTTGAAGGCACGCGCGGAAGGCGGCGAATTCTATCTCGCATGGCCGGCACTGGCAGAGATCGAGCTGCTTCAGGAACAGGCCGTTCGTTTCATGGGCGCAGATGTCGCTTCCGGAAAGACTTCTCAGGTCATCAATGCCAATGGCACAGTAGATACAGATATCCTGACCAATGGCAGCACATCTGATCTGTATAATGTCGGATCAGATGTCTTCCCGACAACTTTCCAGACCGACTTTGGCCGGGAAGAAAGCATCGAACAAGTTGTCGTGCATTTTGAAAAGGCAGGCCTGCGCTTCCAATACCGGGTGATCCTGGAAGCAGAAGATGGCACGCAGACCGTCATTCAGGACATGAGCGAAAATACCGCAGATATGGTCCAGTCTTATACGATCACGCTGGATGAGGCAGTAAAGGCACGCAAGGTATTGGTGGAGATCAGCGGCCGTGCAGCCGGCGGTGAGTTCTACCTCGCTTCTCCGGCACTTTCTGAGATCGAAGCTTTCGCCACCGCGGAAAATGTTGCCGCTGACGCGCAGATCACCACTGATCCGCAGCTGAGCGATGAAGATCTGCAGAAGCTGCTCGATCAGGATTCCGCGACATCGATCACATTGGCAGAAGACGGTACACAAGTATTTGAATTCCAGCTGCCGCAGGAGATCGACCTGTATGCATATGAGATCATTAAGAAGAGCGATGCTCCGCTGCGCTTCCAGATCGAAACAAAGCTGGGAGATGGCGAATGGCAGATGTTCGTTGATCGCAGTGCCAATACATCCGATGCAGACCGCTATGTGGAGACACTGGACGCTGTGCTCTGCGACAGCATCCGCCTCACGGTAAACGCCGCAGGCGATGAGCTGCAGGATATCGCTTTCTACAGCAGCAACCAGAGCGCTGAACTGCTTTCCTACATCTCTGATCTGCGCAGCAAGGTGAACGGTACGACCGTCGGTGAATATGCCGGAAACTATGGACAGGCGCAGTACGACGCGCTGCAGGCCGCCATCACTGCTGCGGAAGAACTGGCAGCTGGAGAGATGACTTCCATGGCTGTCAGCGCACAGAAAGAAGTGCTGAGCGAAGCATATCGAAACTATCTGCTCAGTTATGTCAGCATCGACCGCGGTGCGCTGTTACGCGAACTGAACGAAGCAGAGATCTTGATGAGTCACGCGGATCTCGCAGACAATGAGGCATTGAATGCCGCCTATGACAGCGCGAGAACCGTATATGAAACGTATAAAGTCACCCAGGCACAGCTGGACGACGCGCAGCAGGCCCTGGCGGCAGCCAATGATACCGCATTGGCACTGCTGGAAGGAAAAGAAGCATTGCAGGCACAGATCGAACTGGCGCAGCAGCTGTTAGACAGCTGTGCGGTCGGCAGCGATACCGGCAATGTTTCTCAGGAAGCGCATGATGCGCTGGCCGCTGCCATCGCCAAAGCGCAAGATGCATTGGACAGCACAGATGCTTCTGTACTCAGCCAGGCCGCAGAGGAACTGAAACAGGCTGCAGAGACGTTTACTGATCAGATCATCACGACCGATAAGAGCGAATTGAATGAATGGATCGCTAAAGCGCATGCTTTGCAGGGATCCGCATACACGACCGACAGCTGGGCTGCCCTGGAAACAGCACTGGCCCAGGCCGAAACGATCTTGGCACAGTCGGACAGCCAGGAAGAAGTCGATCAGGCTGCCGCAGATCTGCAGAACGCCATGAATGCGCTGCAGGCCAAGGCGAGCGCATCCGCGCTGAACGCTTTGCAGGATATGGTCGGCAAGGCCGAAGCGCTTGGTTCTGATGATGATGCGCTGAACGCAGCGATCACCGCGGCCAAGGCACTGCTCGCTGATCCGGACAACGCATCCGTGACCGCGGTCGTGAGTGCATTGCTCGATTTGAGCGAAGCGCTGCAGGATCTGAACGGATCCAGTGATGTGGAAGCGCTGAGAGCTGATGTCCAAGCGACGATCGACTTCATCAACGAACACATCCTGAGCAACGTGGAAGGACTTCGTCCGGCTAAGGTGCAGGCACTGAAAGACGCGGTCGCCGCAGCGGAAGAGCTGCTTGCCAGTGAAGACGCAACGGCAGATGCGCTGAAGGCAGCAAACAAAGCGATGACCAAGGCGGCACAGGAGCTGTGGGAGATCGTCTCCAAGACAGAGCTGAACGCCTTGATCGAAGCCGCAAACGGCTACCTTGACGGCAGCTACACGACGGAAAGCCTCGAAGCACTGCAGGCAGCGATCGATGCCGCACAGGCCGTAGCGATCAATGACGATGCGACGACCGCTGAGGTGACAGATGCCATCACGAATCTGAGCAGCGCGATCGCAGGACTGGAAAGCATCACATTAGATACGAGCGCCCTCGAGCATGAGATCGAGCTCGTGAGCGAAATGATCGCCAACATCGATAACTATGTACCGAGCAGCGTAGAAGGACTGCAGGACAAGCTTGACGCCGCGCAGAACGCGCTGAACACAGCGGCAAGCCAAGCAGAGATCGACGAAGCGGTGAAGACGCTGAGAGAAGCACGCCTGAACGCGCGTACGAAGGCAGACACGAGCGCATTGGAAGAGATCATCGCGTATGCGAACAGTCTGGATCTGGCTGGCTATACTGTGGAAAGCAGGAACATGCTGGATCGGACGATCGTAGCGGTGAAGCGTGTGCTGGCTGATCCGGAAGCGACGCAGGAAGAGGTCGATCAGGCCGTTCAGACGATGCAGATAGCCATCGACGGCCTGCAGCTGGTGGAAAACAGCACAGGCAGCACGAATGCCGATACGACGAATACCGCGGCAGCGGCACAGACGGCAGCGTTTGCCGGCATGCTGGCAGTATCTGCGGCAGGCATCTTCCTGTTCAGAAGAAAAAGACAGGTGAAGTAATAAGATGTCACCGAACGGGGACTTTGGCAGATGAGCCAAGGTCCTCATTTTATCTTTAGAGGAAAAATGCGGGAAACATTATCTTTTCCTGTATCCTTTTGCTAAAATAAGAAGGAGAGTACATGTTTTCAGGAAAGGAGTGGGCTGATGCGAAGCAGGCTGAACAAGATCTTCCTGTCTATATTCGTCCTGCTGGCAGTGATAATGAGCGGCTGTCAGACACAGAGCAGGGGTGCACAGGACGAAGACTACTTGTATTTTTTGTTTGCAACGCCGCTGCGCAATCATGTCATCTGGCTGCAAGCCAAAGAAGGGTTCGAACAGGCCTGTATGGACCTTGGCATCAAATATGACTGGCTGGGACCGGATGTCATTGATACAGAAGCAATGGAAAAAGTGATGCAGACCGGATTCCTGCAGGATGTCGACGCGATCATCACCCAAGGCGTCGTAAGCGACGAGGTCGTCAATCTTGCCTGGGATCTGGGCATCCCGGTCTTTTTGGTCGACAGCGATATGCCGGATTCAGACCGTATCTGTTATATGGGGAAAGACTTTCGGGAACAAGCTGAACTGCTCCTAGACCATATCGAAGAACGAGTGGACCCGGATACCGAACTGCGGATCGCCATCCAGGTGGCAGAATCAGGATTCACCATCGCCCAGGAACAGATCCGTCAGATCGAAGAAGTGTTCGCTCAGCATCCCGGCGGCGTGGAGATCGTCAGCGTCAGCGATTCGAAATCCGAAGAGGCGCGGGCCCGCAAAGAATGGGATGCGGTCATCCAGGAACATCCGGACATCAACGTGGCGATCAACTTTGCGGCAGAGTCTGCGGAATTCTGCTGGGAGGCCGTCAATGACAGCGGTCTGCGCGACGATGTGCTGATCTACGGCGTCGATGACATGCCGGTCAACCTGGAGCTCGTTCGCGAAGGAAAGGTGGACGGCATCGTGGCGACTTCGTTTTATCAGTATGGCTACCACAGCGTTGAACTGCTGTATGATTATCTGGTGAACGGCAATATTCCCCCTGAACAGGAAAAGACCGATCTGCAGATCGTCGATCGATCCAATGTAGAGACATACCGGGAGGATGAACATGAAAGCCGCTAAGAAGATCAGCTTCCGCGCCAAGATCCGCAAGACGATGCTGATGACGGGGATCGTGCTGTTTCTGATCATGGTCCTGTCCAATTTCTTCAATTACAGCACCCGCATCAGCTATAACCGGGTGCTGGATGGCTATGATACGCTGCATGCGTATTATGAGCATGTAGAATCGGCATCAGACTATGTGAAGAGCTATCTGTCCACAGACAGCGAAGAGACCTTGCGGCAATATCACGACATGATGGAGGCAGCGCACCGGGATGCGGAACTGCTGCGCAGCAACACCGGACTGAATGAAAGCTGGCGCTATGATCTGCTGGAGAACATGCTGGTCAGCTTTGAGCAAGTCGTCGATAATGTGCTCGTGCTGTATCAGAACAGCAACGGCTCAGGAGAATACCGCACCAACTATGACATGTTCATCGTTTCCGGCGATCTGATCGCCGATACTTCAAGCGATTATTACAGCCTGATCACTGCATCCATGAGCGATCACCGGGATACGATGGAGATGCTGCAGAATCTGACGTGGATCAGCTTCATCATCGCGTTTGTCCTGGTCATCTTCTGGTTCATCTATTATGACCGTTCGGTCAACCATATGCTCGGCCGCCCGCTGGAAGAGATCCTGCGCAACATCGAGCAGATCCGGCAGGGGAAATATGATCTCAAGGATATTTCCAGCAGCAGTCTGGAGATCACCCAGCTGTGTGAGGCATTGGAAGATATGGCACATTCGGTCTCGCAGAACATCGAGACCATGCAGGAACGCGACCGGCTGGAAAAGCTGCTGCTGGAACAGGAAAATGAGAACCTGAAGAAAGATGAGCTGCTGGCACAGAGCGAACTGAAGATGCTGCAGAACCAGATCAACCCGCACTTTCTGTTCAACACGCTCAATATGATCTATCGGATGTCGCTGAAGGAAGGCGCGGACGATGCGGCGGACATGCTGATGAAGACGAGCCAGCTGCTGCGCTATGGACTAGACAATCAAAAGCGGATCAGCAGTCTGCGCAACGAGATCGAGATGATCGGAAAATACATCGAGATCCAGAAGAAACGGCTGGGCAAGCGAGTCAGGTTCATCCTGGAATACGGCGATGGGCAAGAGCAGATCAGCAACATCAGCATGCCGGGGATGATCCTTCAGCCTCTGGTGGAAAACGCGCTTCAGCACGGTCTGCATGATGTGACAGAAAACGGGGAAGTCGTCATCAGCATTCAGCAGCAAGACAATGTGATCACGATCAGCGTTTCTGATAATGGCAAAGGAATGAAGCCGCAGGATCTGGAAGAGCTGATCCTGAATGATTATCAGATGAAAGGCGGGACACATCTTGGCTTATACAACGTCATCCGCCGCCTGGAAATGTATTTTCATGACCAGATCCAGATCAGCCTGCACAGCGATGAAGGATGCGGATTTGAAGTTTTCATGGAAATCAGGCAAAATATACAGTAAGGGAGGTGGATCAGATGTATCGGGTACTGATCGCAGAAGATGAACAGATCGAAAGAGAGATGCTGATGCAGATCGTCTCAGCACATTTTCCGACGATCGATCAGATCATTCCCGCGGAAAATGGTCAGCAGGCCGTAGACCTGTTTGATCAGTATCAGCCTGACCTCATCCTCATGGACATCAACATGCCGCTGAAAAGCGGGATGGAAGCGCTCAGGGAGATCCGGCAGATCGCAAAGAAGGCGTTTGTCTGCATCATCCTGACGTCTTACAACGATTTCAGCTATGCTCAGGACGGCATTCGCCTGCATGTGGACGATTATATCCTCAAGCCGGCGGAAGACGCACAGATCATCGCTTCGATCTCTGCCGGGATCGAGAAGCTGCAGCAGGAGTGGAACATGCATGCCTCTATTCGTGAGCTGCTGAGGCAGAATGAGGATGTCAGCTCGCTGCTCGAGTCAGAATGCGTGTTAGCCATCATCAACCAGAAAGAGGAAAAGGTCATCGCGCGATATTTTCAGATGGCTCGCATGAGCGCGCGCTATGCCTTCTGCCTTGTCGCTGAAGTGGAAGAGGACAACATCCTGGTGGCGCAGATCCGCGGCATCATCGAGGATGCGGGATATGCTTGCATGGAGGCTCGGCTGAGCGGATGTCAGATCCTATATGTCTTTTCCTCTATGGCCATGGACATGAAAGAACGCGACCGGCTGCAGAACCTGACCCGGCCGCTGCTGGAGAGATCTGGCATCCCCTATGCCTGGGGACCGCAGCAGGATCAGATCGCCCGCTTCCATGTTGCGTTCGACGATGCCGTGGCGCAGCTGCGCTTTAGGGAGACAGACGAGGAAGAGCGAGATCCCTTTGTCTGGAAAAGCGTAGAACAGCTGCTTTCTAATCTGGAAGAGACGCAGATCGCCGTGATCGTTTACGATTTGTATGAGTCGCTTTCTTCCATGAATGTCGACCGCAGGAATGCTGTGATGGAAGAGATCCTGACCCAGCTGTATGATTATGCCGAACAAAATGGGTTGCAGCTGACCCGGCCGAAATGGACAGAGCAGAAGATCTTCCAGAAAGAAGATACGCGCAGGGAGATGGAGTATAAGGTCACTCAGCGGCTGATGGACGTGCTGCGTCCGCTGAAGGCACATCACTATCAGAGCCACAGCCTGCTTTACCGCAAGGCCATCGAGTTCATCGCACAGAATTATCATCGGCCGATCGGACTGAGCGATCTGGGAAAAGCGCTCAATGTCACGCCCCATTACATCAGCCGCCTGCTCAGCAAAGAGGGCGCGCCGGGCAGGAACACCTTTACCGAGCTGCTGACCGAATACCGCATCGAAGCGGCCAAGCGGCTCATCCAGAAGGGCGTCCCATTGAAAAATGTCGCGTTTGAAGTGGGATTTCACTCAACCAGCTATTTTTCCAAGAGCTTCCGCAAAAATACCGGAATGACGCCGAGAGAATATCAGAAATTATTTGAAAGCGGGCATGCCTCATGAAACATGTCTTTATCATCAATTCCACAGCGAGAAAGCATGATCAGGAACGGCTGCTGCAACAGATCCGTGATCATTTTCCTGATGCGCAGGTCTTGTTCACGCAGCATGCGGGCCATGCGCGTGAGCTGGCTGATCAGGCCACTTGTTCATGTCGATCGATCCGGGTCTATGCCTGCGGCGGAGACGGCACGCTGCATGAGGTCGTCAACGGGCTGATCGGGCATGACAATGCCCAGCTGGCAGTGATCCCGATCGGGACCGGAAATGATTTCGTCAAGACATTTGCGCCCATCACGCCGGAGCAGTTTTGCGCGCTGGCCAATTATCAGGAAGCAGAAGCTATGCCGTGCGATGTGCTGATGATCGATGGCCAGGCATGCATCAACACCGTCTCTGCCGGGCTGGATGTCAAAGTAGCCTATCATGTATCTAAGTTCAGGAGGATCCCCGGCATGCGGGGAACGCTTCCGTATTACCTCGGGCTTCTGGTCAGCATGTGCGGACGCATAGCAGAGTCCTTTCAGATCGAGATCGACGGCCGTCCCGCAGCGCGCAAGGACAGGCTGTTTGCCGTGGCTGGCAACGGCAGATATTATGGCGGAGGATACTGCCCGGTCCCATCCGCGCGCTGTGATGACGGCATGCTGGATTACTGCCTGATCCAGAATGTGCCCAGATGGAAGATCATCCAGCTGTCCGCGCGTTATCAGGAAGGAACGCATATCGCCTACACCGATCTGGTCTCACATGGACGAGCCAGCACGATGCGGATCCTGACCGAGGGAAGAAAGATCCGTCTCAATCTGGATGGAGAGCTGCATGAAGCTGCCGATCCGCTGATCACGGTGAACAAGCATGCGCTGCAGCTTGTGCTGCCCAGAACAAAACGCTCAGCAGGCTGATCGATCAGCTTGTTGAGTGTTTTTTGATCTCAGATGATCTGAGGAGCTTCAGCGAGGGGCCTTTTTCGACGAAGGGAGAAGATCCGCCAGGGCATGAAGATGCCGCTTATCTGACAGGGGCATGATCGCAACGCTGATAAATGGACAGAGATGGCTTGCCGCGCTCTACTGCCTGTGTTATCATGATTCGCGGATAAACGGAAGGAAGCCCCATTTCCTGAACACGGTCTGAAACAGCCATTTTCCCGGGGCTTCTTTTTGTGCGAAAGGGGCAGTAGGATGAAGGAAAACAAAATGGGCGTCATGGAGATGAAACGGCTGATCCTGACCATGTCATTCCCGATCATGATCTCGATGCTCGTTCAGGCATTATACAATATCGTCGACAGCATGTTCGTGGCCAGGGTGTCTGAGGCGGCGCTCAATGCGGTCTCGATCTGTTACCCGGTGCAGATGATCATGGTGGCCGTCGCCTGCGGCACCGGAGTCGGGATCAACGCGCTGCTTTCCCGCAGCCTGGGCGAACAGAAGCCAGAGACCGCTGAACAGGTCGCCATGCACGGTCTGTTTCTGGCTGCCTGCAGCTGGATCGTCTTTGCCTTGATCGGCTTGTTCTGCGCAGAGGCATTCTTGTCGCTGTTTGCTTCAGATGCCGAGATCATGGCGATGGGCGTCAGCTATATGCAGATCTGCACGATCTGCTCGATCGGCGTATTTGCAGAGATCGCATATGAACGCATCATGCAGTCGACCGGCAATCCGATCTATAATATGATCATTCAAGGCGCCGGCGCGCTGATCAACATCATCCTGGATCCGATCTTGATCTTCGGCATGTTCGGGCTTCCGCAGATGGGCGTGTCCGGAGCGGCGCTGGCCACGGTCATCGGTCAGATTGCCGCAATGTTTCTGGGGGCATATATCACCCGGCGCAAGGTCAAAGAGATCCAGGTCCGCCTGCGGAAATTCCGCATCGATCCCAGGCTGATCGCAAGGATGTACAGGATCGCGGTGCCAGCCATTTTGATGCAGTCTGTCATGAGCTTCATGACGGTCATGATGAATATGATCCTGGTCTCTTTTTCCGCGCTGGCCGTCTCGGTCTTCAGCATCTACTATAAGCTTCAGCAGTTCGTCTTCATGGCCGTGCTGGGCATGACCAATGCCCTCGTGCCGGTCATCTCTTATAATTTCGGCGCGGGAAACAAGGAACGCATCACACAGGCCATCCGCTTCTCGCTCTGGTTTGCGGCCGGGATCATGCTCATTGGCACCTTGTTGTTTCAGCTGTTCCCCGATCGGCTGCTGATGCTGTTTGAGGCCGGCGAGCAAATGCTTGCGATCGGCATACCGGCATTGAAGACGATTTCATTGTCGTTCCTGTTTGCCGGCATCTCCATGGTGCTGTGCGCAGTGTTCCAGTCGCTGAACCGCTCTTTGTTTTCCCTGGTGGTCACGCTGCTGCGGCAGATGATCATCCTGCTTCCGCTTGCTTATGTCCTTGCCTCTTCGTTTGGTCTGGACATGTGCTGGTGGGCCTTCATGATCACGGAAGTCATCAGCGCGCTGATCAGCTTGTTTTTCCTGGGAAATGTGCACAGGAAAATCATCCATCCGATGTGATCGATCATTGCAGTCTATGACGGACTGCTTTTTTTCGGCGCATGCCCAGACGTGCAGGAAAACTTCACATAGTCTGAATTGAACCAGAGAGTGGAAGGAGGAAATCGCGTGAGATACAAAAAGCGTGATATGGATTGCAAGAATGAACATTTTTGCTGTCAGTCATCTGAATGCTGGGAATGCGAGTGTCCGTGCTTTGATCCATGCAGACCGGAATGCTGCCCGCAGAGGGTGACCGGCCCTGCTGGTCCGGAAGGAAAATGTGGCCCGCGGGGTCCGCAGGGCATCCAGGGACCTTATGGCCCGCAAGGTCCGCAGGGAGAGAGAGGAGAGAGGGGCCCGACTGGTCCCACAGGCCCTACAGGCCCGACTGGTGCAACCGGCGCAAAAGGCAATACGGGATGTACTGGTCCGCAGGGCGCCAGAGGCATGACCGGCCCAACCGGTCCTGCTGGTGAAGCAGGGCTGCAAGGACCCCAGGGCCCGCAAGGTCCGGCAGGGATCCAGGGCATGACCGGTCCGATTGGCCCTACCGGCCCCACCGGCGCAACCGGACCGCAGGGGATGAGCGGTACAACTGGCGCCACTGGTCCGACCGGTGCCACCGGTTCGCAGGGAGAGAGAGGATCTACCGGTCCGACCGGCCCGACAGGTCCAACAGGTGCGGTTGGCCCGACTGGCCCTACCGGCGCCACCGGCTCACAGGGAGAGAGAGGGTCTACTGGTCCAACCGGTCCGACCGGCTCGATTGGCCCAACTGGCCCGACTGGCGCCACTGGTTCACAGGGAGAAAGAGGTCCTACTGGCCCAACCGGCCCGACAGGACCAACAGGTCCTACCGGTGCAACTGGCGCCACTGGTGCGACCGGTCCTGGCGGCCCGCAGAATTCACTGACCTCGGCGAATGACAACGATACCGCAGTATCTGCCAATGGCACGCTGAGCTTCTATCAGAATCTGTCGAGCACCGGAACGGCCATCACGCATACGCCGGGATCTCCGTTCTTTGAGATCACGGAGCCGGGCATCTATGAGGTGTATTATCAGACGAATGTGAGCGTGCCTTCTGCGCCTTCTTATCCGGTCACTGCGGAAGCGATGATCGTCTTTGATGGGGATACGCTCCCGCATACACAGGACAGCGCCACGGTATCGAGCAACGTGGACACAGAGACGCTCAGCGGCTTCGGCGTCTTCTACGCAGCGTCTGCTTCGTCGCTGTTCCTCAAGAATTCACTGGGCGGCACGCACTTCAACGACAGCATCCTGATGATCAACAAGCTTTCATGACCACCATCCCGGTGGTCTTACATAAGGAGGGGACGAATGGCTACAGTCAGTGTCTGCATGATCGTCAAAGATGAGGAAGCCGTGATCAGGCGTTGTCTTGCTTGTGTGCGCGTGTTTGCGGATGAGATCATCGTGGCAGATACCGGATCGAGGGACCAGACCGTATCCATATGCGAAGAGATGGGAGCGAAGGTATTTTCTTTTCCCTGGCAGGATGATTTTGCGGCAGCCAGAAACTTTGCCTTTTCCAAGGCATCCTGTGATTATCAGTTCTGGCTGGACGCAGATGATGTCATCAGCGAGGAAGACCAGGAAAAGCTGAAGCAGCTGAAGGATACGATGGATGAGTCTGTTTCCGTCGTCATGATGCGTTATGAGATGCAGCATGAAGAACATGAAGCGCCTGTGGTGTTCGAGCGGGAGCGTCTGCTCAGGCGGAAGGATCATTTTCTGTGGAAGGGAAGGGTGCATGAGAGCGTCGAGCCTTCAGGAAAGATCATGCACTCCGACATCGTCATTCGGCACCGCAAGATGCAAGTCAACGATCCGCAGCGCAATCTGCGGATATTCCGGAAGATGAAGGCGGAGGGAGAACGCTTTTCTCCCCGGGATCGCTTTTATTACGCCCGAGAGCTGTATCAGCATGCGCAGTATGAGGAAGCCGCGGCAGAATATGAAGCCTTTCTGCAAGGACATGGCTGGGTCGAAGACCAGATCCAGGCCTGTCTGGATCTGGGCGGCTGCCTGCTTCAGATGAACCGGCGCGAAGAAGCGTTTTCAGCCTATGTGCGCAGCTTCCTCTATGCCCCGCCGAGTGCCCGCCTCTGCAATGCGCTCGGGTTCTGGTTCCTGCATGACCGCCGGGATGAAGAGGCGGAATACTGGTTCAGGCAGTCACTGCACTGCACACGGCGCGGCGGTTTTGAACAAGAGGATGATCACTGTTTCATCCCCAGCTTGGAGCTGGCGATCCTTTATTATTACCGGGACCAGCGCTCTTTGGCTAAGGCCTGGTTTGCACAGGCCCGGCATATTCACCCGGATCATCCTTTGATCATACAAAATCAAAAATGGTTCTCATGAAAACAGACGGCATGGATGTCAAAAAACACCTGCCGTCTGTTTTCATTCTTTGATCTCTTTTGGTGAGTAATCCCGCGGTCCAAAGATGGAAGAGCCGATGCGCACCATGTTGGAGCCATGTGCGAGAGCCAGCTTCCAGTCTGCGCTCATGCCCATGGAGAGCCAGCGGATCTGTTCGCTGCCATATTCTTCCTGCAGCTGCAGATACAGCTGATGCACCTGCTCAAAGCATTCCTCGATCGCAGCTTGATCATCCGTGTTGGGGCCGACGCACATCAGGCCTTGGATATCGATGTGCGGGAACTGCTCCCGGCATGTCTTGACAAACGAGAGACAGTCGCCGGCCGGGATGCCGGTCTTGTTTGGCTCCATGGAGATGTTGATCTCCACCAGCACCGGGATGACCTTGTCGATCTTGGCCGCCTGCTTCTCGATCTCCTTGGCTAAGGGCAGGTTGTCCAGGCTTTCGATCATGTCGACCAGCGGCAGCACCTGCTTTACTTTGTTTCGCTGCAGATGGCCGATCATGTGCCAGTGATAGCGTTCATCATATTTTGCGGCGATCTCCTGGACCTTGTTCTCGCCGAAGACCGTGCATCCGGCCGCATAGGCTTCATCGACCTCTGCCTTTGTCCGCGTCTTACTGACGGCGACCAGCGTCACATGCGGCGGAAGCTCCGAGCGGATCTCATTCAGTTTTTCCAGATTCATTCCTCATGCCTTCTTTCATCTCTCTATGATATCGGATTCTCTGCCAAAATACCAGTCACAGCGTATGAATCGTGCAATCTTGATCTTGGGGGCCTGCTGTCATGAAATTGAGGCTGGAAAAGGCCATGAGGACGCCGCCGGTTCAGATTTGCGCATGAGCGGCGGTCAGGGGAAAGCGGAATCAGGTGAGATGTGTGCGATTTTATGGTACAATAGCAACGTAACGATTAAAGGATGTGACACTGTGAGCAGGGGATTGTTTATCACCTTTGAAGGAAATGACGGATGCGGGAAGACCACCATCAGCGAGCTGGTCTATCAAGAGCTCTTGCAAAAGGGCTGTCCCTGCATCCTGACCAGGGAACCGGGCGGCATCGACATCGCCGAGCAGATCCGGCACATCATCCTGGATCCGGCCAACGTCGCGATGGACGCGCGCACCGAAGCGCTGCTTTATGCGGCGAGCCGCCGCCAGCATCTGGTGGAACGGGTGATCCCGGCGCTGGATCAGGGCAAGATCGTGCTTTGTGACCGGTTCATCGACAGTTCCCTCGCCTATCAGGGCATGGGCAGGCAGATCGGCATGGAGGAGATCGAGCAGATGAATCAGTTTGCGACAGAGGGGCTGATGCCGGATGCGACCATCTTTCTTGAAGTGAGCGAATCGGTATCCAGACAGCGGCTGGCACAGCGCGGCGCATTGGACCGCATGGATCAGGAAAGCCTGGATTTTCACCGGCGCGTGCGTGAAGGATACGCGCTGGTCAGAGAACGATATGCGGATCGGATGCATGTCATCGACGCCGATCAGGACATCGACACGGTGCTGAAGGCGGCCATGGCAGCGGTCATGGAGATCGTGGATGCGCACCGCTGAGCAGACGCTGCTCGCCCGCCAGCAGCCGATCGCCTGGAAGACCCTGAGCAACGCCCTGGCCCGGCAGACATTTGCGCATGCCTATTTGTTTCAAGGACCCGCCGGCACGGCGAAGAAAGAAATGGCGCTGCTGTTTGCCCAGAGCGTGTTCTGCCCGCATGCGGAAGAAGGCATTGCCTGCGGACAGTGTGATACCTGCCGCCGCGTGGCTGCGTTGGAATATGCCGATCTCAGCTACATCGACGGCAGCGAGACATCCATCAAGAAAGCGGATATCCTGCGTTTGCAGGAAAACTTCAGCCGGACATCGCTGGAGACGAGCCCGTATCGGATCTACATCATGGATCATGCGGAGAACGCCACGGCAGATGCGCTCAATTCGCTGCTGAAGTTTCTGGAGGAACCACAGCCAGGCATCATCGCGGTCTTGATCAGCGATCAGCCAGAGCTGCTGCTGGCGACCATCGTCTCCCGCTGTCAGTGCATCCCCTTCCATCCGCTGAACCAGAACGAATGTCTGCGGCTGGGCATGGAAGAGGGGGATGGTGATGAGATGGACGTCTACTTCCTCTCCCGTCTGCGCTGTCATCCCCACACGATGCAGGAGATCAGCGAAAACGAAGATTACCAGCATGCCCGCTATGTCTTCTTTGCGCTGATGGAGCGGTTTGTGCGCACCAAGGAGGACGCAGTGCTGTTCTTGCAGACCGAGGGATATCCCTCCAAGAACAAAAAAGCCAACAAGACATCGTTTCGCTGGCTGCTTGAGCTGATGATCATTTATCTGAAAGACTGCGGACGAGAACAGATCGGCTGCCAAGACAGCCGCTATGTCAAGCTGTGGGAAAGCAGGTGCTGGTCAATGGAACAGCTGATCGCTATGATGCAGATCGTGCTGAAGGCCAAGGACGCCCTGCGCCGTCCGGTGAACCTGCAGCTGCTGGCTGATCAGATGATGTACGAACTGAAAGAGGTGAGATCATGAAACAGGAAAACAAAGACCGCGCCGCGCAGAAGAAGAACGAGCGGACGCGGGATAAAGATAGAGGAGAACGCCGCCCTGCGGCACGCACAGGAGAGCGCCGCGGGACAGAGCGAAAAGGAGAACGCAGCGAGGCCGCGCCGCGGACATACCAGAGCCTGGCCTTCGTCTGCTTCAAGGAATCAAAGAAAGTATACTCATTCGGGTATGACGGAGATGATCTGAAGAGCGGCGACCGCGTGGTCGTCGAGACCGTACGCGGTCAGGAGCTGGGCACGATCGTGAAGGACTGCGAGCCCTTCCTCGTGCAGAAAAACGGCTTGGAGATCAAGCCGGTGCTGCGCAAGGCCACCCCGCGCGACATCGAGCGGGAAAAGGGAAATGTGGAAAAAGCAAAGCGCGCGCTGAAGATCTGCGATGAATGCATCCGGATGCTCGGATTGGACATGCACTTGATCGAGGCGGAATATACGCTGGACTGCAGCAAGGTCATCTTCATCTATGTGGCCGATGAGCGAGTGGACTTCCGCGAGCTGCTCAAAGAGCTGGCCAGCCGGTTCCGCTGCCGCATCGAGCTGCGCCAGGTGGGACCGCGCAACAAATCCAAGATCATCGGCGGCCTGGGCATGTGCGGCATGGAGACCTGCTGCTCACGTTTCCTGAATGACTTTGACGTGGTGTCCATCAACATGGCCAAGAATCAGCTGCTGGCATTGAACATCCAGAAGCTCAGCGGGCAGTGCGGAAAGCTGATGTGCTGTCTGAAGTATGAAGACGCCCAGTATAAGAAGATGCGTCAGGGACTGCCGAAGCTCAACGCACAGATCGAATACAAAGGGAAGAAATACCGTGTGACCAGCATGAACGTCCTGCTGCAGCAGGCGAAGATCGAAAACAGGGAAGATGTCCAGTTCCTCGATTTCAAGGAGCTCTGGCCAGACATCGACTTTTCGGACAGATAGCCATGAACAGACAGAAGAGCTTTGAGACGCAGCAGCCGGCGCTGTACATCGTCGCGACGCCGATCGGCAATCTGCAGGAGCTGACCCCCAGGGCGAGAGCGGTCCTGGAGGAAGTGGATGTCATCGCGGCGGAAGACACGAGAAACACCCAGAAGCTGCTGGCGCATTTCGGCATCTCCACCCATATGATCGCGCATCATAAATTCAATGAGGCGCAGAGCAGCAAAGGCATCCTGCACCTGCTGGAAGAAGGAAAGAGCGTGGCGATCGTCAGCGACGCCGGCTATCCGCTGATCAGCGATCCGGGCGCACAGCTGGTCAGCGAGGTCATCGACGCCGGTTATCCTGCCGTTCCGATCTCCGGCAGCAGCGCGGCGCTGGATGCGCTGGTCGCTTCCGGCCTTTCTCCGCAGCCGTTCTTGTTCTACGGCTTTCTGGACAGTGGGGAAAAACAGCGGATCCGCCAGCTGCTCAGCCTAAAAGAATACCCGATGACCCTCATCTTCTATGAAGCGCCGCACCGCATCGCCAAGATGCTGCAGAACTGCCTGGACGTCCTGGGCGATCGGGAGATGTGCTTAGCACGCGAGCTGACCAAGAAGCACGAGGAATTTATCCGCGGCAGGATCAGCGAAGTGCTCGACATGTGCGATTCGCTCAAAGGTGAGATGGTCGTCGTCATGGCCGGATATCAGGAAGAAAAGGAACCTGATCTTACCCAGGCGATGCCGCTGATCAAGGAGCACATCCGCCGCTGCATCAATGAAGGCATGACCACCAATGAGGCGATCCGTAAGGTCGCCCGCGAACATGGTCTGTCCAAGAATGAGGTATATCGTCAGTATCATGGCCTGAACTAAACATACGCCATTCTGCAGGAGCAGCTGTTCCTGCAGTTTTTTTATCGTATCTGTGCTGATCAGGCAGGACGCTTTACGCAGGCGCGCGAGGATCATATAATGAAAGCATGAAGGCCTGCAGAGCAGGCAGGAGGAATGAAGATGAAGATCGTGATCGTAGGCGGTGTGGCTGCCGGCGCATCGGCCGCAGCCAGACTGCGCAGACTGGACGAACATGCGGAGATCATCGTGTTTGAACAAGGCGCGCATGTGTCGTTTTCCAACTGCAGTCTGCCTTATCATCTCAGCGGCGTCGTGGCCGACAGTGATTCTCTGGTGATGATGACACCGGAAAGCTTCCGCACCCGTCATGCGGTCGATGTACGGACCAACACCCAGGTGATCAGCATCGACCGCGGACGGAAGACCGTCCGTGTCCGCAGCCTGATCAGCGAGGAGGAATCTGAGGAAAGCTATGACCGGCTGATCCTGGCCACGGGCGCTAAGCCAGTGCTGCCGCGCAGCATCCAGGGCATCGGCCGAAGCAATGTGCACGTCATCCGCAATGTCGGCGATATCGTGAAGATCCGCCGTGCCTTCGATGATCCCGCCGTTACGCGGATCGGCATCGTCGGCGGCGGCTTCATCGGCATCGAGACCGCGGAAAACGCCCGCAAGGCAGGCAAGGATGTGACCCTGATCGAAGGGACGGATCAGGTCCTGGCGCCTTTTGATGAAGAGATGGCGCAGATCCTGCACAAGGAGCTGGATGATCATGGCGTGCAGCTGCATCTGCGCACGCGCGTGCAGGCGATCGAAGAGGACGGCATCGTTGCGGTGCGTGACGGGCAGACGCTGCGCATCCCATGCGATCTGGTCATCATGGCCGTCGGCGTGCAGCCGGATACCGCATTGGCCGTGCAGGCCGGATTGCAGATCGGGGAAAGCGGCGGCATCCGGGTGGATCATAATGCGCAGACCAGCGATCCGGAGATCTATGCCATCGGCGATGTGGCAGAGCGCTTCAATGCCTTGACACATCATCCGGGGCGCCTTGCGCTGGCCGGACCGGCACAGCGGCAGGCCCGTGCTGCCGCCGATCACATCTGCGGCAGACAGCACAGTGAGCATGGCTTCATCGGCTCATCCTGCATCCGCGTGTTCGATCAGAATGCGGCCGTGAGCGGACTCAGCGAAAAAGCGGCGAAAGCGGCTGGCATCCCCTGTGACAGCGTGCTGATCTTTCCCAATGACAAAGTGTCGCTGATGCCTGAGTGCCACTATATGGCATTCAAGCTGCTCTTCGAGGTGCCTACCGGCCGGATCCTCGGCGCGCAGGCCATCGGCAGAGGAGAGTGTGACAAACGCATCAACGTCATCGCCGCCATGATCACCATGCATGCGTCGCTGGAAGACCTCAAGGAGCTGGAGCTGTGTTATGCGCCGCAGTATTCGACCGCCAAGGATGTCGTGAATCAGGCGGCGCTGGTCGCGCTGAACGTGCTTTACGGCGAAGTGCGTCAGGTGCATGTCCAGGACGTGCGCGCATTAGCGGAAAGCGGCGCGTGCATCATCGATGTCCGCGAACCAGGAGAATATGCGCGCGGGCATCTGCGTTCGGCAAAGAACATCCCGCTTTCTCAGCTGCGGGAGCGGATGGCGGAGATCCCTTCTGATCGGCCGGTCTATCTGCACTGCCGTTCTTCCCAGCGCAGCTATTACGCGCTGCGCTGCCTGCAAGGCAATGGATACCGCAATGTGTTCAACATCAGCGGCTCCTTCCTGGGCATCTGCCTGTATGAGCATTTCCGTGACCAGCACGAGGGAAGGACGCCGATCGTCACCGCCTATTGTTTTGACTGAGCAGGTCCCGTCGGATGACGGGGCTTTTTCAGTGCTCTTTTCCTCGCTGACGTAGAAGAGAGGCGAGGAGGTGAAGAGATGGATGTCAATGTGGTGATCGAGGCGCGCAAGGGCGATCGGGAGGCGTTCGGCCGGCTGATGGCGGAGATCCGCCCGGCATTGATGGCCCAGGCCTGCGCCATCCTGAAGGATGAGTTCATCGCAGATGAATGCGTGAGCGAGACGATGATGCGCATCTTTGAAAAGCTGCCGCAGCTGCGCAGCGCCGGCAGCTTCCCCGTGTGGGCGCGCAGGATCTGCGCCAATGTCTGCTGCAGCGAATACCGCCGTGTCCGCCGCGATCTTTCCTTGCAGAGCGTGCAGGAGCCTTCCGTATCCGATCATTATCAGCTGACAGAGCTCTATCTGCGCCGCCTTTCTGCGCAGGATGCGTTCATCGTCTATCAGAAGGCGGTGGAGAACGTCAGCTTCACCGCGCTGGGAAAGGCGCTTTCGCTTTCCCCCAATACGGTCAAGAGCAGGTTTTACCGCGCGCTGCGTCAGCTGAGGAAAGAGTTTGATGCAGACTGGACTTCACCGGAAGGAAAAAACTTCAAAAAAATATCACAAAGAAAAGGAGATGATACGGTATAATAAAAAATATATAAGGCAGGTGATCGCGCAATGGCTAAGATTCTGGTAGTGGACGACGAAGTGAATATCCGCAGGATGATCCGGAAATTCGCCGAGTTTGAGGGATATGAGGTGTTTGAGGCCGTGGATGGCATGGATGCGGTGGAGAAGTGTGAAAGCATGAGCTACGACTGCATCATCATGGATATCATGATGCCGAATCTGGACGGATTCAGCGCCGTCAAGAAGATCCATGAATTCAGCGATACGCCGGTGATCATGCTGTCGGCGCGCGGGGAGGAATATGACCGCATCCATGGCTTTGAGGTCGGCGTGGACGACTATGTGGTCAAGCCCTTCTCCTGCAGGGAGCTGATGATGCGCGTGGCCGCGATCCTGAAGCGTTATCAGGGCGGGGGCAAGAGCAAGCGCAGGATGTATGAATACAAGGATCTCAAGGTGGATCTCAGCGCCCGCAAGGTGTTCATCCACAACAAGGAAGTGGAAATGTCGCCGAAAGAATATACTCTGCTGTTTTACATGATCGAAAATGAAGGGATCGCGCTGACCAGGGAACAGTTGATCCGAGACGTATGGGGCTATGATTTTTACGGGGATGACCGCACGCTGGATACGCACATCAAGCTGCTTCGCAAGAGCCTGCAGGAATACAGCTCGATGATCGTCACGCTGCGCGGCGTGGGCTACCGCTTTGAGAAAAAAGATTAACAGCCTGAAAATACAGCAGAAAGTACTGATCTATCTTATCGGCTTCATCTTTGTCATCTTATGCATCTTTTATCTGGCGCAGGTGGTGTTTCTGAAGGACTTCTACATGTTCATCAAGGAACGAAGCGTGCAGAGGGCCACAGACCAGATCACGGAGGTGCTCAGCCGCGGCTATAATTTTGACAAGATCCAGGATATCGCCAGCTCGCATGGCTTCTGCGTATATACTTACGGCATGGGCAATGGCAGCGAGCCATATCCGATCGCCGCCGTCAGCGGGGACTATCAGGCTTGTCCGAGCCAGCCGCTGATGCTGGACCGCAATGAAGAGCTTTATCTGAAGGTGCTCTCGTCCAAGAACGGGCAGGCCTCCATCATCGTCAATGATAAGGATGGCAACAACACGGAGGTCCGCGATATGACCAGCGCCTCTGTCATCAATTCCGCGGATGGCCACCAGTATGTCGTCTTCGTCAATACGCGGCTTTCTCCGGTGCAGTCGACGGTGTCCACGCTGCAGACGCAGTTCATCATCATCGCCGTCGTGATCATCGCCATGGCGATCGCGCTGGCGTATTATCTGTCCAACCGGATCGCCAGGCCGATCCTGACGACCAACGATCAGGCGCGTCAGCTGGCGCTGGGCAATTATGACGTGCATTTCGACAACCATGAGTATGTGGAGATCCACGAGCTCAATGAGACGCTGAATTATGCGGCCCGAGAGCTGAAGAAGGTGGAAGGGCTGCGCAATGAGCTGATCGCCAACATGAGCCACGACCTGCGCACGCCGCTGACGATGATCAGCGGATACGGCGAGATGATGCGGGACATCCCCGGCGAGAACAACGCCGAGAACGTGCAGGTGATCATCGACGAGGCCAACCGGCTGACCACGCTGGTCAACGAGATCCTCGATGTCAGCAAGCTGCAGGCCGGCGTGCAGTCCCTGGAAGTTTCTGTCTTTGATATTTCTGCACAGGTCAGCGAGATCTGCGAGCGTCTGCGCCATCTGTTGAAGCATGAGTTCAAGATCCGCCTGGAACAGCCAGGCGCGGTGATGGTGGAAGGAGACAGCGTCAAGATGACGCAGGTGATCTATAATCTGATCACCAATGCGGTCAACTACAGCACGCGGCGCAGGGAGATCGTCGTGCATCAGGAAGTGAAAGACGGCGTATACCGCTTTGCCGTGCAGGATTTCGGCGCAGGCATACCGGAAGATATGATCCCGTATGTGTGGGACCGCTACTACCGCGGCAGCCAGAGCCATGTGCGCGCCAAGGTCGGCTCCGGCATCGGCCTGAGCATCGTCAAGGGCATCCTGCAGCTTCACCAGGCGAAATTCGGCGTGGAAAGCAAGCTGGGAGAAGGCAGCACCTTCTGGTTCGAGCTGAAGACGGCCAGTGCGCCGCAGACGAAAAAATGAAGGATGGGTCAGCTGTGATCCGTCCTTTTTTCACGCCGAAAAAACGGCGGCTGTCAAGCGAGATGACCGAAACCGGCTTTCAGATAATGTAAGTCATTTTCAGCGTGACAGGCGGGCAAACTGTTGTATAATGTTTGAAGTGTCGATATAAGATAGCCGGTCAAAGTAGTCCGTCGGGATGACGCATGAAGGAGATCTGCATAATATCTTGATGAGTGAACGGATATGGGCGGACCAAGGTGAGGCGTCTCATGTTTTTTCGCACGACCAAAGAGTAAAGGGGGTATCTTCATGATTACAAAAATCAGAAAAAGAGACGGTAGAGAGATCTACTTTGCTCCTGAGAAAATTACCCGCGCTATTTTTCTGGCCGCTTCCAAGGTGGCAGAGGATGAAGGACAGGTGGCAAACTATGCCACTGCAGAGCAGCTGACGGATCAGGTGGTCAACTATCTGAACCGGCATTACCAGGATGGCATTCCCACGGTGGAAGAGATCCAGGACGCTGTGGTCAAGATCCTGATCGAATGCGGACATGCCAAGACGAGCGAGGCGTATATCCTGTATCGCGCCGAGCGTTCACGCATCCGCAACATGAAGACGCGTCTCATGCAGTCCATCAGAGAGATCACCTTCTCTGACAGCAAGGATGCCGATGTCAAGCGCGAAAACGCCAACATCGACGGCAATACGGCCATGGGCACGATGCTGCAGTACGGAAGCGCGGTATCGCGTGAGTTCTGCAAGGCCAACCTGATGACGCCGAAATTTGCCAAGCTGCATGATGACGGAGATATTCACATCCATGACATGGACTTCATGAACATGGGCACGCTGACGTGCTGCCAGATCCCGCTAGACAAGCTGTTTGAAGGCGGATTCTCCACAGGGCACGGACATCTGCGCGAGCCGCAGAGCATCACCAGCTATGCCGCATTGGCCGCGATCGCCATTCAGAGCAATCAGAATGATCAGCATGGCGGACAGAGCATCCCGGCTTTCGATTATTATCTCGCGGAAGGGGTCGCCAAGACATTCCGCCGCGCATATACCGACAACGTGAACAAGGCGCTCGAAGTGCTGATCTCACTGGACGAAGACATCAAGGCAGATATGGAGCAGGTGGAAAAGGAGTGCGGGGAGCGCCCGACGCTGCGCATGAGCGAAAAGTTCCTCGACGCCATGGACCGCATGCTCGCCGAGAAACACGGACTGGATGCGCAGCAGATCGATCTGGTGAATGCGTTTGCCTACAAGGAAGCGCAGAAGGAGACCGAAAAGCTGACGTATCAGGCGATGGAAGGCTTTGTCCACAACCTGAATACGATGCATTCCCGCGCCGGCGCGCAGGTTCCGTTCTCCAGCATCAATTTCGGTACGGACACTTCGGCAGAAGGCCGCATGGTCAGCGAGAAGCTGATGCTGGCGCAGGAGGCCGGACTGGGCAATGGTGAGACGCCGATCTTCCCAATCCTCATCTTCAAGGTCAAAGAGGGCGTGAACTATGATCCAGACGATCCCAACTATGATCTGTTCAAGCTGGCATGCCGCGTCAGCGCGAAGCGCCTGTTCCCGAACTTTGAGTTCCTGGACGCGCCGTTCAACCTGCAGTACTATGTGCCGGGCCGTCCGGAGACCGAGGTGGCGACGATGGGCTGCCGCACCCGCGTCATGGGCAATGTGAACGGACCAGAGATCACCCCGGGCCGCGGAAACAACTCCTTTACCTCCATCAACCTGCCGCGCATCGGCATCAAGCACGGCAAGGTGATGCTGGGCGAACCGGATATCGACGGCTTCTATGCCGAGCTTGATGAGAAGATCGACATCGTCATCGAGCAGCTGTTAGAGCGTCTGGCCATCCAGGCCGGCAAGAAGGTCAAGAACTTCCCGTTCCTGATGGGACAGGGCGTATGGCTCGGCTCTGACGAGCTGGAGTGGGAAGATACGCTGGAGGAAATGGTCAAGCAGGGAACGCTCACCATGGGCTTCATCGGCCTGGCAGAATGCCTGAAGGCGCTGATCGGCGAGCATCATGGAGAAAGCGAATATGCACAGCAGCTCGGACTGGAGATCATCGGCCATATGCGCCAGCGGATGGATGAGGCCACAGAGAAGTATCATCTGAATTTCTCGCTGATCGCCACGCCGGCGGAAGGCCTGTCTGGACGATTCACGAAGATCGACAAGAAGATCTTCGGCGAGCTGGAGGGAATCACGGACCGTGAGTACTATACGAACTCATTCCATATCCCGGTGTATTATCACATCCGCGCATTTGACAAGATCCGCCTGGAGGCGCCGTATCATGCGCTGACCAACGGCGGGCACATCTCCTATGTGGAGGTGGACGGCGATCCGACCAACAACCTGGAAGCCTTTGAAGCCGTGGTGCGCTGCATGAAGGAAAACAATATCGGCTACGGCAGCATCAACCACCCGGTCGACCGGGATCCCTGCTGCGGCTACAGCGGGGTCATCGAAGGCCATGTCTGCCCGAAGTGCGGCCGCGATGATTCCAAGAGCGAATATAAGTTCGAGAAGATCCGCCGCATCACCGGTTATCTGGTCGGAACGGTGGACCGCTTCAACGACGCCAAGAAAGCAGAAGAAAAGGACCGCGTCAAGCATGACTGAACAGCTGCGCCTGGCTGGCCCGCTGCAGGTTGACAGCTTCGTGGACGGACCGGGCATCCGGATGGTGCTGTGGACGCAAGGCTGCCCGCACCACTGCCCGGGCTGTCATAATCCGCAGACGCATGATCCCACAGGCGGGACGCTGTATGCGGTGGATGAGCTGATCGCGCAGATCGGCGCGGAACCGCTGCAGAGCGGGCTGACTTTGTCCGGCGGGGAACCGTTTGAACAAAGCGCGGCGCTCATGCCGATCGCTCGCGCCGCTCGAGCGCGCGGACTTTCCCTGTGGGCGTATTCCGGCTATACCTTTGAACAGCTGATGGCCGATCCCGAACGCCGCGCGCTGCTTGAATTGCTGGACGTGCTGGTGGACGGCCGGTTCATCGAAGCGCAGAAAGACTATCGCCTGCGTTTCAAGGGCAGCCGCAATCAGCGCATCATCGATGTGCCTGCATCGCTGCGGGAAGGGCATGTGGTATGTTCTTCCTACGATGACGTCAATCAAGATCTGGAGTAAAAAAAACCTGCGGGACCGCAGGTTTTTGTTATGGCTTGAGGAAGACCAGGCAGGCGCCGCCCAGCAGCCCGCTGTCCTCATTCAGGTTGGTCTTGACCACATGGACGAGCGGGACGATGTTGGAGAACACCTTGGACTTGACCCGCATCTCCACGTCCTCGACGAAGCCGGGGATCTTCAGCGCGACGCTTCCGCCGAGGATGACGATGTCCGGATCGATGAAGGCGTAGATGATCGCGATGGCATTGGCCAGAAATTCCTTGGCGTCATCGATGATCTGCATGGCCGTTTCGTTGCCGCTTTCCGCCAGATCGTTGACCTCGCCGGCGTGGGCGGCGTTAAGACCGGCCCGATTAGCTCTTGAGGTGATCGCCGTGCCTGAGCAGATGGCCTCCACGCCGCCCGGATAGATGCTGCCATGCGTCGGTCCATCCTTCCACAGCGGGATGTTGGCGATCTCGTGTGCAAAACCATGCGCGCCCTGATAGATCTTCTTATTGATGACCAGACCAGAGCCGACGCCGGTGGATACGGTCATGAACTGTACATAATGATAATTCTTTCCTCGTCCGATGACTGCTTCGGCCAGACAGGCGAGATTGGCGTCGTTTTCGAGATAGACCGGCAGTCCGGTCGCTTCGCTCAGCTTCTCGCAGATGGGGTAATTCCACCACTTCTCGCCGAGGTTGGTCGTCGTCAGGATATAGCCGTGCAGCAGGTCGAGCGGTCCGGGACAGGAAATGCCGATGCCCTTTGCACTCTTGCCGAAGCTCTGGATCGTCTTGCGGATCTCTTCGATGGTCACAAACGGATCCTGGGCATCTGTCGCAAACTGCCTTCTTTCCTCTATCTCATAATTTTCGTTGATCAGGGCGACCCGGGTGTTGGTTCCTCCGATATCGATGGCGATGGCATAGTTCATGCTGATTCCTCCTATTCACTTGCTTGATTATAGAATAACACGAAGCGGGAGAAATGGACAGCGTAGGATCTAAATAATATATTATTATGTGGTTGATGATATAGGTCAAATACATTTATGACATTTAGATGACCGTTTATTACATGACATTTAAGAAAAAGCGAGTTTTAACGTATAATAATGATTACCATCACAGGATATCTCATACTTAAGTGTAGTGAAAAATGCGATTGTGTCAAAAATGTCGGGGGGGGGGGCGGTCATTATGAAGAATTTTGAAACGAGCATACCATCTATCGTTGTCTATAATCTGATCTTTCTCAGCATGATGGTCTTCTTTACCTGGCGGATCTCTTCTCGGTTTTATCCTTATGGCAAAAAGATCCTGTTCATGCATCTGCTGATCAATCTTATCCCGACCTTTTATTCTTTAGGCATCGGGCTGGATTCTTATCTGGATACGCTTATCGCATATATGCTGTTTCTTGGACCGACACTGGTATTGTACCGCCATTCCCCGTTATGGGCGATGACGTCGTATATCGCGATGTTCGCTTCTCAGACGCTCTCTGAGTTTCTCGTCTATCTGGTCTGTGCATTGATCTGGAACATGTCGACCGTAGATGTTTCCGCCGCGCATCCGATGCTGATCTACATCGCCTACTTCATCTGCGGGATGGGCAGCTTGTATGGGGTATACCGTTTCATGCTGCAGTTCACCACGCTGGAGAAGCATCTGCGCCGTTTGTTCGTCATCGCCGCGTTCAGCTGCTTTACGCTGCTGTTCCTCATCCCGGCACTCGTCATCAGCAAAAGCCCGGACTTCACCGCCAGGCTCGTGCTCGTCTTTGCGGTATCCACGATCGTCTGCCTTTTGTTATACAGCGTGCACAGCTATATCACCTCCCTGCGCACCCGCAAGCGCATGGAGCTGTTTGAGCGGGAATACCAGATGCTGCTGGAGCAGTATCGTCACCTTGACGCACGCAAAGAGGAAGAGATCCGTGAGCTGCATCATGAGATCCGCAACTGCATACTGACGCTTCAGTCGCTGAAGCACGGGTCAACACATTCAAAGGAAGGGAAAGAATCATGAATCGTCTGAATATCGGGATCGCGGAGGACAGAGACATCCAGGCCGCGTATTATCAGGAAATCATCCGCAAAGAACTCTCGCGTCATGAGCTTCACCTGAAGCATTATCGAAGCACGCAGGAATGTCTGGCGGATCAGGAGTTTTTGGCAGAGGCCGATATCTTTCTGATCGACATTCAGCTGGATGGCTCCAGCGGGATCGAACTGGGCAGACAGCTCATGCAGGCCCATCCGCAGATCAAGATCATCTTCATCAGCGGCTATGTCCGCTATGCACCGGAAGTATATGAAGTGCCGCATGTGTATTTCGTCTGGAAGCCGGATCTGGAGGTCAGGCTGCCGCAGGCGCTGCAAGCCGCATGCCGGGAAAGCCGCAGAAGCGTGCTGCCACTGAACTGGAAAGGACATAAGAAGTTCATCTTCATGGATGAGATCATGTACATCGAGCGTGAGCTGCGCAAGAGCAGGATCGTGCTTCCGGAATGTGAGCATTATGTCTACATGACGCTGGAGGAGCTGATGGAACGCCTGCAGGAACAGCGCTTCATCCGCATCCACAAGAGCTACATCGTCAATTTCGATTATATCGGAGAGTTCTGCCGTCAGATGGTCGTGCTGCGCGATGGGACCCAGCTTCCGGTCAGCCGGACATACCGCGCGGCAGTCAGCGAGGTCATGCACAAGCTGCTGAAGGAATCCGGAGTAAGGCTGGATGAGGACGAGCATGAGAACAGCGCTGCGTGATGTATTCGGCTTTTTGCGGGATTATCATGAGATGGCCACGCTCATCCTCCTGCAGCTGCTGGCATTGGGCATCCTTTTGCATTTGGACAATGCCGGCGGGAACGTCGCGCTGTTCTGCGCGTTCCTGCTCATCGTGCAGCTGCTGGCGCTCTATCTGATCTACCGCATCTTCAAGCGCGCCCAGCGTCGGGTGGATGAGCAGATCAACCAGGCTTACCTGCAAAAGCAGCTGGAGTTTCAGGAGGACCACCTGTTTGCCCTGCGGCAGATGGAGAGCGATTTCGATGAGATCCGGCGCAAGCTGGAGCCACAGCTGGATGAGCTGGACCACAGCGAGCCCAAAGACGCCGATTCCATCCTGACCAGGCTGCTGGGGTATTGCAAGAAGCTGTGCCAGAACGCTTACAGCGAGAACAAGATCATCGACGCCATCCTGTACGCCAAGGTCCGCCGCGCGCAGGAACAGGACATCGATATCCATGTGCAGGTGATGGTGCCGCAGACGCTGCCCATCCGCGATGCGGATCTGATCGCCGTATGCGTCAACCTGCTGGACAATGCCATCGAAGAATGCATGCGTTTGCCCAAGGAGCAGCGATGGATCTCCTTCAGCGCTGCCGTCAAGAAGAACTTTCTGATCCTCACGGCGGAAAATGCCAAGCGCGAAGAGGCCAGCGTGGACTTTGCCCGCGGCAAGACATCCAAAGAGGACGCGCAGATGCACGGATATGGGCTGAAGGTCATCCGCCGCACCGCCGAGCGCTATGATGGCTTTGCAGAGGCAGACAATGCGGCGAAGCAAGTGAGCGTGACGGTCGGCATGATGCTGAAAGACAGTGAAAAAAAGATGGAGAAACCATGAAATTGGATTATAATAAATAAGTAGAATGCCCGTGCCAGATGGGCCTTTTCTTTGTCAGAGACAGGTGATGTAATGAGAAAGCTGGTCAAATACCTCAAACCTTACCGTGTGCAGTGCACGCTCGGTCCCTTCTGCAAGCTGATGGAGGCAGTGCTCGAACTGATCCTGCCCACCATCATGGCATATATGATCAATGACGGCGTGGTCCGCCGCGATCTTCATGTCGTGCACTGGCTGAGCCTGCTCATGCTGCTGATGGTGCTTGCAGGCTTTGGCTTTTCCATGGTCTGCCAGTACAATGCGGCCTTGGCCTCGCAGGGGTTCGGCACCGATATGCGCAATCTGCTGTTCAGGCATATCCAGCAATTCTCTCATCAGGATATCGATCATTTCACCACGACCTCGCTGATCAACCGCATCGGCAATGATGTCAATCAGCTGCAGCTGGCGGTCGCCATGCTCATCCGTCTGGTCGTCCGTGCGCCGTTCATCATCATCGGCGCGATCGTCATGGCCATGATCCTCGATTTCCGCCTTTCACTGATCCTGGCTGCCACCGTGCCGTTCATCGCGCTGATCCTGTATGGCTTCATCCGCCTGTCCACGCCGCTTTACCAGATCTATCAGCAGAAGCTCGATCAGTTTGCGGCCGTGCTGCAGGATCAGTTTGCCGGCATCCGCGTCATCCGCGCCTTCGTCACCCAGCGCCGTGAGCGGGAAAAAGCAGAGGCGCACATCGATGATCTGCAGCGGCAGATGATGCGCATCACCCGTCTGTCTGCCTTGCTCAATCCACTGACGGCCATCGTGCTCAACGGCGCCATCGTCATCCTGCTCTATCAGGGCGTGCTGCAGATCCAGGTGGGAACGATCGAGCCGGGGGTCATCGTGGCGTTCATCAACTATGCCGGATCGATCCTCACGGCGCTGGTCGCCATGAGCAATCTGATCGTGATCTTCACCAGGGCCGCGACCTCTGCGCAGCGGGTCAACGAGGTGCTTGAGCATGAGCCGTCCATGGTCCCGGGCAGTGAGCCGATGCGCTTTCCCGTCTCAGAGGAGGCCGTGCGCTTTTCGCAGGTGACCTTCTCCTATGGCAGCGGTGAGCCTGCCGTGCGGGATGTGGATCTCGTCATCCGCGAACAAGAGACGATCGGCATCATCGGCGGGACCGGCGCAGGCAAGAGCACGCTGATCCATTTGATCGAGCGTGCCTATGACACGCAGTCAGGCAGCGTATTGCTCTATGGACAGGATGTGCGGACCATCCAGGCAAAGGATCTGCATCGCCATGTCGTCAGTGTTCCACAGACATGCGAGCTGTTTTATGGCAGCGTGCGGGATAATGTGTGCTTTGGCCTGCCTCGCTGTGACGATGAGCAGGTATGGCGGGCGTTAGATCTGGCACAGGCCGGATCGTTCGTGCGGGCGCTGCCGCATCAGCTGGATGAGCAGATCGAAAGAGGCGGGGCCAACCTCTCCGGCGGACAGCGTCAGCGGCTGTGCATCGCGCGCGCATTGATCCGTGATCCGCGCATCCTCATCTTGGATGATGCCAGCAGCGCGCTGGATTTCCGCACGGATGCGGCGCTGCGCAAAGGGCTGCGTGAAGCATTTCCGCAGACGACCAGACTGATCGTGTCACAGCGCGCTGGCACGCTGTGTGCCTGCGACCGCATCCTGGTCATGCAGGACGGCGTCTGCGTCGGCTTTGACACCCATGCGCGGCTCTATGATGACTGCGCGGTCTACCGCGGCATCTGTCAGACACAAGGTGTTTCCAGAGAGGGGGTGAGCGCATGAACGAATCCCATGCCCTCCGGCGTCTGCTCAGGTTTCTCTGGCAGTTCCGCTTCTGGCTGTTGATCTCGCTGCTGTGCGCCTTCATCTCCGTGCTGTTCAGCGTCATCGCGCCATTGCTCATCGGCCGCATCATCGACGGCATCACCTCAGGCACGGCACTTCATGCGGTGATGCGGGAGCTGGTGCTGCTGGCCGCGTTGTATCTGTCGTATTCACTGTTCAACTGGGGCATGATGTATGCGTCCAACCGCATCGCGTTTGTCAGCAGCTGCGTGCTGCGCCGTCAGCTGGAGGCGAAGATGGAGAAGCTGCCGGTCTCCTTCTATGACCGCCATGCCCGCGGGGATCTCATCTCCCGGTTTATCAATGACATCGATTTCATCAGCGACGGCTTTCTGCAGGGGCTTTCCACCATGCTCAGCGGTGCGGCCACCATCGTGCTGACGCTGGTGTTCATGTTGCGGATCAACTGGATCATGGCGCTGATCGTGACCGTGTCTGCGCCGTTTACTTACCTGGTCGCCCGGATCATCGCCGTGCGCACCGGACGATACTTCCGTGCGCAGGCCAATGTGCTCGGCCGTCTCAATGGCTATGGGGAGGAAATGCTCAGCGGGATCCGCACGCTCAAGGCGTATGGCTATGAAGAAGAGGCGGTCCGCCAGTTTGAGCAGTATGACGCGCAGCTTTATGATGCCGGCGTCAAGGCGCAGTTCTATGGTTCCCTGGCCAATCCGAGCACCCGCTTCGTGATGAACACGGCTTATGCGGCCGTCGGCGGCGCCGGCGCGCTGCTGGCGCTGGCTGGTCAGATCACCATCGGCAGCATTTCCAGCTTTCTGATGTATTCCAATTTGTTTTCCAAGCCGTTCACGGAGATCTCCGGCGTCATGACCCAGCTGCAGAGCGCGGTATCCAGCGCGCAGCGTGTGTTTGACCTCCTCGATGAGCCGCAGGAGGATGCGGATGGAGAACAAGTGCTGCAGGTCAGGGAAGGACGTGTCGATTTCCTCCATGTGCGTTTCGGCTATGAGCCGGGGCAGCCGCTGATGAAGGACATCACGCTGCATGTCCCTGCCGGCAGCCGGGTCGCCATCGTCGGCCGCACCGGTGCAGGAAAGACGACGCTGGTCAACCTGCTCATGCGCTTTTATGAGATCGAGGGCGGCCAGATCCTGATCGATGATCAGGATATCCGCCGCTGCACTCGGGATTCCCTGCGCCGTCAATTCGGCATGGTATTGCAAGATACTTGTCTGTTCGAGGGCACGATCGCGGAGAACATCGCATTCGGCAAACCAGAAGCCAGCCGCCGCGAGATCGAAGAAGCGGCACGGCGAAGCGGTGCGCATGAATTCATCCGGCGGCTGGACAAGGGCTATGAATCGCTGATCCGCGCGGACAGCGACATGCTTTCCCAGGGACAGCGGCAGCTGCTGGCCATCACCCGGGTGCTGCTCATGGATCCGCGCATGCTCATCCTCGATGAAGCCACCAGCAGCATAGACACGCTCAGCGAGCGTCACGTCAACCAGGCCATGGAGCTGCTCATGAAGGGCAGGACGAGCTTCATCATCGCACATCGTCTCTCCACCATCACCGACGCTGATCTGATCCTGGTGATGGAGCAGGGAGACATCGTCGAACAGGGGACACATGAAGCGCTGCTGCAGGCAGGCGGCGCTTATGCCGAGCTGTTCAACAGTCAGTTTACATAAAGGAGAAATCAGGATGTATGCAATGATCGCGACCTGGCGCATGGCGCTGGACGGCGTCAGCCGGGGAAAGGAAATGCTTGCGGAGGGCAGCTGCGCGGCAGACGCGCTGGAAAGCGCGATCCGCATGGTGGAGGAGCGGGAAGAGTACACCAGTGTCGGGTATGGCGGCCTGCCCAATGCGCAGATGCAGGTGGAACTGGACGCCGGGTTCATGGACGGAGACAGCTTGTCGATCGGGGCGGTCGGCGGCATTCATGACTTCGCCAGTCCCTTTGCGATCGCGCGCCGTCTTTCCCGCGAGCCGCTGAATAATTTTCTGGTCGGCAGCGGCGCCGAGCTCTATGCGCACAAACATGGCTTTGCCCGCCGCAACATGCTCAGTGAGGCGGCACGGGCGCGTTATATGCGTCAGCGGCAGGAACAGCCGCTGCAGGCGTATGCGGGGCATGATACGGTGTGCATGATCGCCCTGGATCACTGTGGCAGCATGTGCGCGGGCACATCGACCAGCGGCCTGTTCATGAAGCATCCCGGGCGTGTCGGCGATTCCCCGATCGCCGGCAGCGGGTTTTATGCGGACTCCGAGGTCGGCTGTGCCTGCGCGACCGGATTGGGCGAAGAGGTCATGAAGGGCTGTGTCTCTTATGAGATCGTCCGGCTGATGAAGCAGGGCCTGACGCCCATGCAGGCATGCGAACAGGCCGTGATGGACTTTGACCATGACCTGCGCCGGCGAAGAGGCAGTGCAGGCGACATGTCGCTGATCGCCATGAATGCGCAGGGAGAGTGGGGCATCAGCACCAATATCGACACGTTTTCCTTTGTCACGGCCAGCGAATCACAGCCAGCCATCGTCTGGCTGGCCAAACGCGATGCACGAGGAAAGCTGCAGATCAAACAGGCGGATGCGGCCTGGCTGAGCGCCCATCCGCAGGAATAGGAGGAAGGACATGAAGAGGATAATAGAAGTCTGTGCCGGAAGCTATCAGGACTGCCTGGCGGCATACCGCGGCGGGGCACAGCGAGCGGAGCTGAACAGCGCGCTGAGCGTAGGCGGGCTCACCCCGAGCGTCGCCGCGCTTCGCCGGGCCAAACAGGAGACCAGCCTGAAGATCATCTGCATGGTGCGTCCGCGCGCCGCGGGCTTCTGTTATGATGAGGCAGATGTACAGATCATGATGGATGATGCGCGCATATTGCTTCAGGAAGGCGCAGACGGCATCGCCTTCGGCTTTCTGGATGAACACGGCCGCGTGGCCGCAGAGGACACGGCTGCCATGTGCGGACTGATCCACTCCTTTGGCAAAGAGGCGGTATTCCACCGCGCCTTTGATGTCTGTGAAGATCCGTTTGCTGCGATGCAGACGCTGATCCAGTGCGGCGCTGACCGATTGCTGACCAGCGGCCAGCAGGCCAAGGCCGTGCAGGGGGCAGAGCTGATCCGCACGCTGCAGGAGCGCTTCGGCAAAGAGATCGAGATCCTCGCCGGCAGCGGGGTCAATGCGGAGAATGCCCGTTCGCTCATGGAACAGACCGGGATCTGGCAGGTGCATTCCTCATGCAAGGATCATCGATGCGATCCGACGACAGAAAAAGGACCGGTCAGCTATGCTTATCTGAACGGCCCGCATCGATGCGATCATGATGTGGTCAGTGAAACATTGGTGCGCAGCCTGGTGCAGGCAGTGCAGGAAGACTGAGCGATCAGTCTTTTTGTTTGCGGAAACGCTGCTTGAGCTGCCGCAGGGCAGATGTCCGCGGATGCGCGTTCAGCTTGCGCAGGTTCTCTGCCAGCGCTTTTTCATATTTTCCCTGATTTCCCGGGGAATAGAAGCGCACATCCTTGAGCTCATCCGGCAGATACTGGATATAAGGCCATATGGCAGACATGCCATAATCATAGCGGTCTTCTTCGTGCAGCGCTGTCGGCGTGTATTTCAGATAATCCGGCATCTGGCATGCCTTGGCGCGGGCTGCCTGGGCGGCGGCGTCGATGGCGCTCTCCGCAGATCTGGATTTGGGGGACAGCGCGAGGTCGATGACGGCCATGCTCAGCGGGATGCGGGCTTCCGGCATGCCGATGTGCCGCGCCGCGTCGATGGCCTGGATCGTCCGAGCGACAGCGGCCGGATTGCCCAGGCCGATATCCTCATAAGCGATGACCAGCAGACGGCGCTCCAATGATTCCAGATCCTGGGAATCCAGGAACAGCGCCAGATAATACAACGCCGCGTCGACATCGCTGCCGCGGATGGACTTCTGGAAAGCGCTGAGCAAGTCATAATGGCCGTCCCCTTCCTTGGAGGTACGCTGGTTCGGGACGATCTGGCAGTGATCGAGCAGCGCGCGTGTGATCCGGTCATCTTCGCTCAGCACGCTGGCCAGCTCGAGCAGGTTCAGCGCATAGCGCACATCGCCGTTGGAACGCTCAGCGATGAACCGCAGCGCATCCTCATCTGCCTGCAGCCTGCCGCCGAAGCCGCGCTCATGATCCAGCGCATGCCTGAGCGCCTGCAGGATATCCTCTTCGCACAGTGCCTTCAAGGCAAAGAGATGACAGCGGGAGCGGATGGCCGGATTGATGCTGTGGAGCGGATTGGCGGTCGTCGCGCCGATCATCGTGATGTTCCCGTTTTCCACATGCGGCAGCAGCAGATCCTGTTTGTCCTTGTTCAGCCGGTGGACCTCATCGATGATGACGACCAGACCGGGGTACAGCCGCGCTTCCGCAAAGAGCGCGTCCAGGTCTTTCTTGGATCCGTTGACGGCGTTGAACAGCCGGTATGGCAGGCCGGCCTCATTGGCCAATACCATGGCCAGCGTCGTCTTGCCGATGCCAGGTGGACCATAGAAGATCATGGAAAACAATGTCTTCTTTTCCGCACAGCGCCGCAGCACGCCGTCTGCGGACAGCAGATGCTGCTGCCCGATGATCTCGTCCAATGTCTGCGGACGCATCCGATATGCCAGAGGTTCTCTCATCTTCATCACCGGATTCATTTTATCACAGTCCATGCGCAGGCAAAAGGCAGAAAAAAAGCCGGAGACCGGCTAGACGAGCGAAGCGATGACGTTGAGCGCCATGGAGATGATCAGCACGACGAGCAGGGTGATGCTTGCCCAGTTGTTGAAGAACGCGCTGAAATGAAAATCATATGGACCGATCAGTTCGGCGCGGTAACGTGCCTTCTGCTTCAGCTCGAGGATGAAGAGCACCACGGCGGCGATCATCGCGATCAGCATGAGCAGAGCGAGCAGGATCAAGACGCTTTCCTGAGCGATGAACAGGGTCATCTGGGCAACGGCATTGTTCACGATGTGGAAGATCAGCCCCGGCAGCAGCGATCCCGTGCGGATGTCCGCATAACATAAGATCAGGCTGAAGAAGAAGATCGGCACGGCCTGCGGGATGTTCCCATGCATGAGTGCGAAGAGGAACGAAGTGACCAGGATGGAAAAGCCGTTTCCATACCGCTTCAGTCCCATCATGCAGACGCCGCGAAACAAGTATTCCTCAAACAGCGGAGCAGCGATGACCGATGTGAACACCAGCAGGATGTTGCTCAGCGGATCGGCGGTAGGAGAGAAATCCGGCGTGGAGAAGGCGCGGGGCAAGAGCAGCGAGATCAAGGAGACGATCATCGAAAGGATCATCATCCCGCCAGAGCCCAGGATATAATAACGGATCATGGTCTTTGCCGGCATCGGCGTGATCGGTTTCCAGCGGATCTCGCCCTCTGTCTTCGACTGGAAGAAGCTGCGCACCAGCAGCCAGCAGATCAGCATGCTCACCAGCATGGCGATCTCGCTGAACGCGGTGACGGCGCCGATGTTCCCTGTTCTGATCGCAAAGGGATAAGCGATGGAAAACATGGCGAAAGATACGATCAATGAGATCAGCAGATACAGCAGGATGGAAATGCTGATGCTCTTGAATATCCGTTTTGGTCTGTCTGTCATGAAATTCCTCCTCATGGTCATTTTCTCTATTGTAGCAGGAATGCAGAAGGAGCGCTATACGCTGAGGAATAATCATGAGCGAGGGGCGTATATTGAAGTGAAGGAGGGAATTTATGGAAGATCATCAGAACCCTTTGCGTTTTGAGACAAGCCCGTACCACAATGTCGTGATCAAAGACCGCAAGAGCATGGAGCTCAGCGGCGTCAAGCAGATCGACAGCTTCGATTCCTCAGAGTTCCTGCTGGAGACGACGCTGGGCTGGATGTTGGTGAGCGGAAAGGATCTGACGCTGGGCAAGCTGGATACAGATCACGGCGATGTGATCATCAAAGGCAGCATCGACTCCATGACCTATGTGTCAGGAAAGAAAGGGCAGGAGCGCGGATCGCTGTTCAACCGTCTGTTTAAATAATGCTGCTGTCAGTACAGATCCAGGCCATCCTGTTCCAGCTGCTTGCGGGATGGCTGTATGGTCTGTTCTTTTCCCTGATCCAGGTGCTCACGCAATACCGGCAGAGACGCGTGTCCACCACGCTTGTCGAAGTGCTGTTTCATGCGGGGTTCACCGCTGTCTTATTCTTTGCTTTATTGCAGCTCAACGGCGCCTGCATGAATGTCTGGCTGATGCTGTTCTTTGCTTTAGGCGCCTTGTTTTATTACCGGTTTTACTACCACGTATTCTTTCATCTGTTCACCATTGTAAGGCGTTACATTAGAGGCGTATTTCGACAATTTAGTATTGCGAAATCACGTACACTTGTTATAATTAAAAAGAACAAACGCCGAAAGAACAGAAGAAGGAAAAGGAGGGATCCGGATGGCGGCAAGGAAAAAGAAGGTTAAGCTGAAAAAGTCAGCCAGGGTCATGCTCTGCATGATCTTCGCCGGACTCTCTGCCGGTATGCTTTATAGTTCCGCACAGGAACTGCAGACGATGCTGCAGCTGAAAGAAGGCATTGCCAGCGATAAAAGCGAGATCGCCGATCTGAAGCAGCAGGTCACGGATCTGTCCGATGAAAAGGAAAAGCTGGAAGATCCGGAATATTTGAAATACATGGTGCGCGGAAAGTATCTGGTCAGCAAGGACGGGGAGCAGGTGTTCAAGCTGCCTTCCTCAGACAGCAGCACAAATACGCAGGACAGCGAATAAGGATGGAGGATGACCTTCATCTTTTTTTATGCGTTCATCTGCGGAAGATATGCTCGCGGTGATAGGCAAAGAACAGCTTGCGCTCTTCAGACATCAGCCGCTCCTCCAGCTGAAGGTCCTGAGGGAGACAGAAGACCTCCCGGAAATGCGCATGAGACCTCAGCTCCTGGCAGACCAGGAGCCTGCCCTTGGCATTGAAGCTGATGTATCCCTGGTCAAAGAGATAGTCATGATTGCGGCATAGCAGCATGCCGTTGTTGTTGTCGATGGGCTCATACAAGTGCGCGCAGTCGCGGAACGGCTTGATGTGCGAGCCGATCAGCATATGCGGCAGATCGATCCCGCAGATCGGACAGCGATGGTCGTATTCGTGAAACAGCGTGTCTTTGTAGAATGACTGCAGCTGCTTGGATTCATCCCTGCTGCAAGGGATGCCGCGGCGCGGCAGCATGCGCAGGATCTCCTTCTGATAACGGTAAGGGATCATCTCGCTGTCCTGGTTCTTCCAGTTGTCCCGGGAAGAGGGATAGATCGTCTTCAGATAATGGCACAGCGCGGTCGGAGAGACCAGCGGCGGATTCGCACAGCGGTATTCGCTGAGGATGCGCAGACAGTCTTCCCGGATGGCGTCGGGAAAGGCCAGCATCTCTTCCTCTGCCCAGATGAACGTATGGCATTGTCTGGCCGCAGAGAACAGCAGCGGATGGATCATCTGCTGGATCTGCGCGGCCGCAAAGCAAGGCTGCTCGAGAAGAGAAAACAGCTGGGGATCAGCGTTCGGATCGCTGAGCATGCAGGCGAGCAGCGAAAGGTCCTCCAGCTGAGAATGCATGGCGGAACGGGCGAAGATGGTCGCGTTCGGCGTGACATCATAGCCCCTGGTGAGCCGCTTCATCAGCGACGCATCGATGATCTCCTGAATGTCCAGACGGACCTGCTCCCGCGCGGGGGCACGAGAGGATTCCCGGTGGAGCTCCTGGAATACATCGCTGACGGCCTGGTCGAAGTCGATGCCCCGGATCTCATCATGATCCAGCAGGACAAGCACATGTTTCAGATAAGATTTCTCCATGAGACCACTTCCTTTATGTCAATTCTATTATACCAACCCTGCAGCGAAAAACATATTTTTTCGACACCCCGCTTTTTCGAGTCAGTTCGACAGGCGGAAACCTCTACAATGTAATCATAAAAAGGAAGGTGTTTGAAAAAATGAAAGGACCAGGTATCAAGGATTATACCGCGGAGCTGACGAGAAGAAGAGAGGAAGCGCATGCGCAGGGATTGAAGTATATCGAAGTGAATTCCAAGAAGCTGCATCAGGAGATCTCTCCTGATTTTGCGACGATGCCGACGTGCTGTCAGGCGATGTACAAGCAGATGCTGACGGGAGATGAGATCCTGGAGCGCCCCAGAGGGACGACCGGGTTCGGCTCACATCTGACCATCCGGTTTTATGTGGACAATTTCGAAGGAAGAGAGAAGCTGTATCCGGGCAAGAAGCGGGGGCGTCCGCCGAAAAGCCCGCAGGAGAAGGAAGCGGCCCGCAAGGCCAGGCTGAAGCATTCCACGCAGGATCTGTGTTCGCTGATCAAGTCTTGGCTGGGCGAGCATGGCTGGGAATATGAAGAGCACAAAGGGATCATCGAGGCCCATCATGAAGGAAAGAGATGGATCATCAACGTGCAGGGGATCCACCGCGGCCGCAAACAGCCTCTTCCCCTCAAGCTGAGCGAGATCATCCGCCAGATGGATGATGAAGAAGCCGTCTACAGCCTGGCGTTCAATGACTCTGTCTCTTATCGAAGACAGTGGCAGGAGATCCCGCAGGTCGTCAAGGAGCGGCTGCACATGAGCGTGATCTTTGCGGATAAAAAAGGCAACATCGTCGAGCTTTGAGCACATCCCCGCGCAGGGGATGTCTTTTGTCATGCGGGCGTTCGTGCAGTAAGCCGTAGGCAAAACACATAGGATACAGGGACAAAAGGGGTGAACTATGTTCCATGGTATTCTGTTAGTGCTTGCGCTGAGCATGGACAGCCTGCTGGCTGCGCTGGCTTATGCGCTGCGCGGCATCCGCATTCCGCTGACGAGCGCTCTCATCATCGCGGTCGTCTCTGCCGGTTTCCTGGGGCTTTCTTTTCTGTCTGCCTTTGTGCTGAGCACCCTGATCTCACCGCAGGCGGCAGCCGTGCTGTCGGCCGTGATGTTTGCCGGGCTGAGCTTATATTCGTTTTTCCAAAGCTCGCTCAAGCGAATGCTTCGCCATGCAGCCCGCCGTCTGCTCACGTTTCACTGCGGCGGGGCAGTCTTCGTCTTGGAGATCTATCTGGATGAGGAAAAGGCAGACCGCGACCAGTCCAAGGTCCTCACGGCCGCTGAAGCGTTCTATCTCGCTGTGGCGCTGTCGCTTGACTCATTGCTGAGCGGGATGGCGCTCGGCCTGGATATCACACAGCCGCTGATGATCGTGGCCGCCGACTTTGCCGCCGCGCTGTTCTCCATCTTTGCCGGCAGTGTGCTCGCCGTCCGCGCATCTGGTTTCCGGCGGTTCGACATGGGGATGATCAGTGGATTTTTGTATGCTTTTCTGGCAGTTTCCCGCTTTTTCTGATTTGGCCATTTTGCGGCAAAAAGGTTTATAAATAAAGGAAAAAGTGATATATTATGAGTGTCGTGTTGATAGGAGGAAACTGTAATGAGCAAAAGACCAGTCGTTTTGGTTGTCATGGATGGCGTCGGAATCAGAGAATCCGATTTCGGCAATGCCGTGAGCAACGCATACAAACCTACGTTAGACAATTTATGGAACAATTGCCCGCATACAGAGATCAAGGCACATGGTGTCGCTGTCGGTCTGCCGAGCGACGGTGATATGGGGAACAGTGAGGTCGGCCACAATGCGCTGGGCTGCGGCCAGATCTACAGCCAGGGCGCAAAGCTGGTAAACGAGTCCATCGAAAGCGGAGATATGTTTACCACAGAGACCTGGAAGGAACTGGTGGACAAGTGCAAGGATCATGGAACGATGCACTTCTTGGGCCTGCTGTCCGATGGCAATGTCCACTCTCACATCGATCATCTGAAGGCGCTGATCGCTCGTGCCAAGGAAGACGGCGTAAAGGAAGTTCGTCTGCATGTACTGCTGGACGGCCGCGATGTGCCGGAAACCAGCGCGCTGATCTATGTGGATGAGATCGAAAATTACATGGCAGGCCTGAATGATGACGGCTTCCACGCTTGCATCGCCAGCGGCGGCGGACGCATGAAGATCACGATGGACCGCTATGAAGCAAACTGGGCCATGGTCGAAGAAGGATGGCATACGCATGTCCTGGGTGAAGGACGTCAGTTCGCATCCGCCAAGGAAGCCATTGAGACATACCGCGCGGAGAGCGGCGTGGTGGACCAGGATCTGCCGGCATTCGTCATCGCAGAAGAGGGAAAGCCAGTCGGTACGATCGAAGACGGCGATTCTGTCATCCTGTTCAACTTCCGCGGAGACCGCGCACAGGAGATCTCCCTGGCCTTTGACGGCGATGAGCATTTTGACAAGTTTGACCGCGTTCGCGTGCCGGATGTGATGTATGCAGGAATGCTGCAGTATGATGCGGATCTCAATATCCCGCACAACTTCCTGACCTATCCGCCGAAGATCAAGTACACGCTGTCTGAGCATCTGGTCAAGCATGGCATCCGCATGTATGCGATCAGCGAAACGCAGAAATACGGACATGTCACCTATTTCTGGAACGGAAACCGTTCTGAGAAATTCGACGAGAACCTGGAGACTTACGAAGAGGTCAAGTCCGATGTGGTTCCGTTCGAGCAGCGCCCGTGGATGAAATCTGCGGAGATCACCGACAAGCTGATCGAAGCGATCAAGTCCGGTCAGTATGATTTCCTGCGGACCAACTATCCTAACGGCGATATGGTCGGCCATACCGGAAACTATGAGGCAACCATCATCGGTGTGGAATCTGTCGATCTGCAGCTGGCCCGCGTCAAGGAAGCGGTCGATGCAGTCAACGGCATCATGATCGTGACCGCTGACCACGGCAATGCCGATGAGATGTATGAGAAGCCGAAGAAGGAAGGCGCGCCGATCAAGGCGAAGACCAGCCATACGCTGAACAAAGTACCGTTCATCGTCTATGGCGCAGACGTGACCATGAAGGAAGGGGATTTCGGTCTTTCCAACGTGGCGGCAGTCGTGACAGACCTGCTGGATCTGCCGGCTGATGAGCATTGGAACGAATCCATCATCAACAAGAAATAAAGTCCTGCAGAGGCGAAGAGGAGCGAGAGCTCCTTTTTTGCTGTGGCCTGGCGGAAGTTGACAAACGCTGGCAGCAGAGAGATAATAAAACGGCAATGCGGTTTACGCAAAGAGGGGGCATCATATGGAGAAAAAAGCGAAGTCGTTTGATCAGCACATCGTCAGGATCAGGGTGCTTTCCTGTGTGCTGGTCGTCCTGATTCATATCACGCATGCGTATCTGTATGCCGGAGGCGCGATCGAGTCAAAGAAATTCATTCCGCTGGTGATCATCAACGCAGCGTCGCGGATCGGCGTGCCGCTGTTCTTCATGATCTCCGGATATCTGACGCTTCGCAGGCCCTATGATCCGGAAAAGAACCGGAAGAAGATCATTCACTACATCGGTGTGCTCTTTATCTGGAGCTGTCTGTTCCTGCTTTGGAACACATTGTTCCTCCATGATGATCCAATGCTGAATCCGATCTATTATCTGTTTGAGACAGCCAGGAACCATCTCTGGTATCTCTATGACCTGATCGGCTTGTATATCGCTTTCCCATTCATCCAGGCCATGGTGCATCACATGGACCGCCGCATGGAGAATATGTTCCTCGTCTTGTGGCTGATCTTGGCTGGTGGAGGAAGGCTGCTCACGCGGATGATGGGACTGATCGGTACGCCGGTCAACATGGAATACATGGTGCCGATCTTGCAGGCGACCTACTGGCTCGGCTATTTCATCGGCGGCTATCTGCTGTATAAACGCAAGGATGAGCTCAAAGAGAAACTGTCTGTTTCGCTGCTGAGCGCGGTATTCATCGGCTCGATCCTGATGATCACTCTGCTGGTCTGTGCAGATTCCTTTGCGGCACACGATTTTCAGGATGCGTTTCTGACCTATGGGGAGCTGTTCATGATGCTCAGCTCGACCTCGGCCTTCCTGCTCAATACCCGCTTCAAGGCAAAGCAGCACCGGCTGTTCGACTGGTTCGGCCCGCTGACGTTCGGCGTCTATCTGATCCATCCGATATTTATCGACATCGCCAAGGAATTCATTCGCTTCCCATGGGCGAGCGCGCTGTATATCCCGCTGCTGCTGATCGTGATCCTGATCGTCAGCTCGCTGATCGTCTGGGTCTTGTCTAAGCTGCCTGGGCTAAAAAAGATCGTTTCATGAAAAAAACGGATGTGTCTTCATCAGAAGAGGCATCCGTTTTTTGGCGTCTACTCCATCTTGTCAAACTTTTTGCGGCGTTCTGTGGACTGGATGAACAGCCGTTTCATCTCTGCAGTATCTTCCGCCGCGAGCGTATCGCGAAAATGCTGCAGCTCGGCTGCAAAAGCATCGATCTCGGAAAGCAGGATATCCTTGTTGAGCAGGAACAGCTCTGTCCACATCGTTTCGTTGATCTTAGCGATCCGCGTCAGATCGCGGAAAGAGTCACCGGTGTATTCCACCAGATGGGCATTGTCATGCGTATTCATGAGCGAGACGGCGATGACGTGCGTCAGCTGGGAGAGAAAGCCGATCATCTCATCATGCTCCTGCATGCTGAGGACGGCGATATGATGGAAGTGCAGGATCTCGGCCAGCTGCCGCGATGTGCGCACCGCTTCCTCGCTGTTGCGTTCTGTCGGAACGATGATGTAATTGGCGTCGCGGAACATCTCAGTATTGGCGTATTCGATGCCGCTCGTCTCCCGGCCGGCCATCGGGTGTGCGGCGATGAACTCCACATCGTCCCTTAGCATCTGCTGGATACGGTCGGCGACATTGACCTTGACCCCGCTGACATCACTCAGCAAGGTGCCGGGGCGGAAAGCGTGCTGATGCGCGCTGATCCAGTCGATCATGATGTGCGGATACAGGCCGAAGATCACGATGTCTGCCTGGGGGAGCAGGGCTTCCGGATCGATCGTCCCTTCATCGATCAGCCCGTGCGCCAGCGCATGATCGATGGTCTCTTGTCTTCTGGCCACGCCGTATACGGTATAGCCGGCTTCTTTCAGCCCCATGGCGTAGCTTCCGCCAAGCAGGCCCAGTCCGACGATCAAAAATCTTGTCTCTTTGGTGATCATCTGCATTCCACCTTTCCATGAATGGCCGTAACATCGTCGAAGAATGAAGGATAAGATTTACGGATGGCCTGCGCGCCTTCGATCGTGCAGACGCTGCTGCTGCACAGCGCCATCACGCACAGCGCCATCACGACGCGATGGTCGTTGTGGCCGGATAATGTCTCTTCGCAGGCATAGGGCGTGTTTTGTCCCTCGATCCAGACGTTGTCTTCATCCGAAGTGATGCGCACGCCGAATTTGCGCAGCTCTTCTTCCATGGCTGCGATGCGGTCGCTCTCTTTGATGCGCAGCCTGCCGGCATGAGAGATGTGTGTCGTGCCTTCTGCCATGGCCGCAAGCACGAACAGGATCGGGCCGAGGTCAGGACAGTCATTCAGGTCGACCGGCGCGGCCTTCAGCGAACCGCGATGAATAAGAAAGCCGTCATCCAGCGGCTGCAGGGAAGCGCCAAAATCGTGGAGGATCGACAGGATCTGGCGGTCTCCCTGTGCGCTTGATCCGCTGACGCCGTGAATGGCCAGATCTCCTTGCACGGCAGCCAGGACGGCGAAGAAGGCCAGCTGGGAATAATCGCCTTCCACCCGGACATCGCAGGGGACATAGCGCTGGCGGCCCGGGATGCGCAAGGTCAGCGCATCCTCATAGACCGCGCGGATGCCGAACTTCTTCAGCATTTCCAGGGTGAGGTCGATATAAGAACGGGATTCGAAGGGAGGACGGATCTGGATGATCGAATCCTCTTCCAGCAAAGGCAGCGTAAACAGCAGGCCGGTGATGAACTGCGAAGAGATGCTGCCGTCTACTTCATAGCGGCCCGGAGCAAGCGCGCCGGAGATGACGATGCCTTGCTCATCATGGGTGAACTGCAGCCCCTGTCTGGCAAACAGCTCTTCATAGACATCCTGCGGCCGCTGCATCAGGCGGCCTTTGCCGATGAAGCGGACCGTCTGATCACACAGGGAGAACAGCGGGATGAAGAAGCGCAGCGTGGAACCGGATTCCTGGCAGTCGATCACCTGGCTGTTCAGCTGATCGAACCCGCGGATCCCGCGGATGCTCACGCAGTCTGCACCGGTATCGATCTGCGCGCCGAGCTGCCGCATGCCGTCTATGGTGGCGCGGATGTCATCGCTGAAATCGATGTTGGTGAGATGAGATACGCCGTCAGCCAGCGCTGCGCAGATGATGGCGCGATGCGCCATGCTCTTGCTTGGCGGGATATGGACACTGTCGCTGCAGTGTGATGGATAAACTGTCGCAATCATGATCTTTCCTCCGTTTTGGTCCGTAAGGGGTCCTTGCGCATAGACAGGTTTCCCTGCCGTTCACAGCATAGATCGAGCAGCCCCAGCGCGCAGACGCTGTCGACGACGACGCGGGCGCGGTGGATGATGGCAGGATCATGGCGTCCTTTGATCTGCAGCTCGACGGGCCGTGCGCTGAGATAATCTACCGTCTGCTGGGGACGGAAGATGGAAGCGGTCGGCTTGATGACGCTCTGGATCAAGATCGGCATCCCGTTGGAAATGCCGCCGTTGACGCCGCCGTTATGATTGGTCGCGGTGCGGATACGGCCCTCTTCGCTGCAGAAGGGGTCGTTGGCTTCACTGCCATACAGGTCCGCAAATCCAAATCCAAGGCCGAACTGCACGCCTTTGACGGCCGGCACGCTGAAGAGCAGATGGCTCAGCACGCTTTCGATCGAGTCGAAGAATGGCTCGCCGATCCCGGCAGGCAGGCCGCAGACGGCAGTCTCGAGGATGCCGCCGACGCTGTCTCCGCGCTCTGCTGCCGCGGTGATGAGCGCATGCATGTCTTGTGCCCGCTCTTCATCCAGCACCGGGAACTCGAGGCCGTTCAGCTTGTTGATCTGAGCACTCAGCTGCTCTTCTTCCTGGGCGAAGGGCTCATCGCTCACCTGATGGCACTTCAGGATATGGGTGCCGATCAGGATGCCTTTGCTTTCGAGGATCTGCTGGGCGATGGCTCCGGCGGCGACCAGCGGCGCGGTGATCCGGCCGCTGAAATGCCCGCCGCCCCGGAAATCCTGATAGCCGAGGTATTTTTCATAAGCGGTATAATCCGCATGTGAGGGACGCAGCCGGTAACGTGTCTGTTCATAATCCTGGCTGCGGGTATTGGTGTTGTCGATCAAAATGGTCAGCGGCGTGCCGGTCGTATATCCTTCAAACCAGCCGCTGACGATGCGGAATTCATCCGCCTCATGCCGCTGTGTGGATATCCGCCCCTTGGCCTTGCGCTGTTCCATCCGTTTTTGGATATATCCAAGGTCGATGGCCAGACCAGGCGCCAGTCCGTCGATGACCACGCCGATGGTCTCTCCATGGCTTTCTCCGAACAATGTGATCTGAATGTTCTTTCCAAAGCTGTTTTTCATGCTCTCACCCTTTCAGTCTCTGTTTCACTTCCGCAAAAGACATTTCCTCAAGCTCAGCCTGGCCGAGCGTGCGGACCTTGACGACAGTGATGCTGTCATGCGCGGCCTTCTTATCGGAACGAAGCTTCTCATATACCGCTTCTTTGTCATACGGTGCATCCGTAGGCAGCCCGAGCTGCTTCAGGATACGGATGGTGCGCGCTTTCAGCTCATCATCCTCGATGAAATAAAGCATGCCCATGGCCACACATTCGCCATGCAGGAATTCTTCCATATGGTAATAGCCTTCGATCGCGTGCCCGATCGTATGGCCGAAATTGAGGATCTTGCGCAGGCCGCTCTCCTTTTCGTCCTGCTCGACGACTGCTTTTTTCATGCAGAGAGAGCGGTAGATGATCTCTTCCAGATGGGCGTCGATATCTTGCTGCTCAAACAGGGCGAACAGCTGCGGATCATAGATCAATCCGGCCTTCAATGCTTCGGCCAGGCCGTTGATGTAATGGCGGCGGGGCAGCGTGGCAAGCACATCGAGATCGATCAGCACTTTGCGCGGCTGCCAGAAAGCGCCGACGTTGTTTTTCACCCCGCCTGCGTTGATGGCCGTCTTTCCTCCGATGCTGGAATCGATCTGAGAAAGCGTGGTGGTGGGGATGTTGACGAAGTCGATCCCACGCATATAACAGGCAGCGGCAAATCCGGCGAGATCGCCGACCACACCGCCGCCCAGGGCGATGACGAGATCCTTCCGCACAAAATGGTGCTCCTTCATGCACAGGAGCAGCTCCTCCCATACCGGAAAGCTCTTGGCCTCCTCGCCCGATCTGACGATCTTTACCACGCAGTCCGGGCATTGGGCACGCACGAGCTCCACCCATTTGGCAGGCACGCCGGAATCGCTGACCAGCAATATGCGCCGGCCGACGTCGATCTCCTCAGCGATCCGGTTGAGCACTCCGCGTTCCAATACGATGTCATAGCCGCGTTCTTTCAAGTCGACATGCAGTTTCATCTTCAAATATCCCCCTTCTAAACAAAAAAGCATCAACTGTTCAGTGGATGCCTCGGTATCATTCATCATAAAGCAAAAAGAACCATCGCTCACATGGCTTTATGATGCGTATTCATCATCAAAATAAAACTTGGCAGGATTTCTCATCGTCATCACTCCATTGCCAATATCATAATATAGTGAAAGAAATATTGCAACTGTTTTCACGAAAATGAAACAATTTGTTATCTATTTTCATCCGGCCGATCATCGGAAGAAGGCGCGCTTGGACCGACAGAGAGCCAGGCGTTGTTCAGTGCCTGAATGCGGGTCCGGATCATCTTGTCCGCGATCTTTGCGTGATCAAAGAAATCGAAGCCATGAAAGGTGCCGCGCACTTGTTCCAGTTGGACGTCCGCTCCTGCCTGACGCAGCCTTTCGGCATACATGACGCCCTCATCGCGCAGACAGTCAAACTCCTCGGTTTCGATATATGCGTCTGGCAATGCGGAAAGATCATTCGCCTGCATGGGCGCGGCATAAGGCGGCGCACCGTCCGGGCAGTCTCTGAGATAGATCTTCCACATCCGCTCGTTCAGCTTGGCGTTCCAGAATGGCGAATCTTTGAAGGCGTGCATGGATGGAGAAGACATTCGAAGATCAGTGACTGGATAGATCAGCAGCTGAAAGCAGATCGGGATATGGGCATGGTCTCTTGCCCACTGTGCGCAGAGCGCTGCCAGGCATCCGCCGGCACTGTCGCCGCCGACTGCGATCCTGTGCGGATCGATGTTCAGCTGCGCATGATGTGTCCAGACATAGTCCAGCGCTGTGCAGCAATCCTGAAACGGGGTCGGATAAGGGTGCCGGTCACTGGTGCGGTAATGGGCAAAGACGACGGTGCATGATGCCTCCTTGGCATAACGCATCACGATCCTGTGGATATACGGCGCATCTTCAAAGCAGAAGCCGCCGCCGTGAATATAGAGCAGACAGGGAGATGGTCCATGATGCGGCCGTTCATAAACGGTCAGCCGGATATCTGACACATGGATGACGCGTCGCTGAAGCCCTTCATCAGGCTCTGGAAATGTCATCCTTCGGATCATCTGGTTGCCAGCGGAGGCGCTGCGCACAGAGAGCATCCTTCCGGGCAGGACGAATAAATTCATCGGCATTAGGCTGTGATGGATGGGATAACGGAGAACGCGGTATCCGCTCCAGCATAAAGCGAGCGCAGCCGCTGCGGCATACTTCTTCTTGCGCATGTCATCACCTCTTCTCTGTCTTCATTTTACGACAAAAGCTGTTTCAGAAAAAGGGATATATAAAAGTGGATGGGGTATCTAGTGTATTTTGTTTTATATGGGGATGGGAAGAGCCCGCTTGGGGTCTTCC
>UQPV01000004.1 GCA_900543035.1 uncultured Solobacterium sp. | reverse complement strand
TAGATATTTCTTCTATTCCGGTCAACTGATAAAATTTTTTGATATTTTTTACTACTTGTTTTTAAGTCGGCCTTTTTACGCATTTTTATTCACACTTACCTCCTTATTCCAAATTAATACTCTGTAATTATTTCCTCATAAGTAATGATCTGCTGCGTCTCAGCCAACCGATTATATTCGATCAGCATATAGCATGCATAAATGATGAATACGATGATGATGACCAAAATGAGCAGGAGCAGCTTCTTGAGCAAAGAGCGCTTGAACGCCTTTTTGATCAGATAGTCTTCATCGCAGTTCTCCAGATACGCCATCGCCGTATCCTTTGGATTTCCTGCTTCTTCGCAGATCGTTGCATAATCTTTTTCCTGATCCAGATCATCAGCCAGTTTTTTGATAAATGTCCTTTCTTTCTTCCCATAAAACGGCAGCATGTTCCGACATGCCCTGACATATTGCTTCGCTCCTGATTTCATTCCATTTCCCTCCTTGATCAGCAGATAAGACGAATAGATGTCCGCTCACAGCTATTCCCTTTTTCATCCATTACCGATAACAGCGAGCACAATGATCCTTCTATTTATTACCGCATATTCCGATTTCTCTTTCCCCCAGAGAAGCTTGAAAGATCTATTCAGCCCTTTATTTTAACATCTCTTTTTATATTATCATGATTTATCTGATAAAAAAAGACTTTTCCGATTTATTATTCTATTATACTATTTAGATGAAGTTAATGATTTATTACGTTAGCAATTAAAAAAGAAGTGGCTAAAAATGAAGTTAAATGTAATCAAAACGTACAGATGAGATGAACATATTTTTGAAAGACCAGACCATATGGAAACAGCGTGTCCAAGTCTTACTAATCTATCTGTTTCTGAACATCATCCCGCTTAGTTTGGCTCTATGCTTCAAATGACGTGCGTACTTAAATGATCTTCTAAACATTAAATGTTGATCCTCCGGCATAAACGAACACTTTTGTTATATTTATTGGAAGCGCTTTCTATTCGTGGGATCAACTGATACAATAGATTTACACAGATACCGCATATCGCCTATTCATCTCATCGCGACTGCCGTCATCGCTTTCATGACGACCGGTTTTTCCACGGTCATGCCAACTTATGCAGGTGCCGTTGCTTTTACCGCTTCATCATATTATCGTAATGTTGAAAGGGGTGATTCCGATGATGAATGAGGCATTGTTGGGGATCTATATCATTTCTTTCCCCATGACGCTGATCCTGCTGCGGATCTGGAAAACAAAGCTCCATCATCCGCTGTTCGATATCGAAAGCCTGTATTTTTCCCTTTCCACCTTTATCTCTTTGCTCTTGCTGAGCGAGAATGGTTCATCATCTTCTGTCATGCGATGTGCATGATCGAAGAGCTCTGCTATATCACTCAGAGCTGGACAGAAACGATCAAATAACAGAAGGGAGGTCTATCTGATGAAACGAATCTTTTGGGGGATGCTGCTGATTATGATCGATTTCGGCATCACGAACGGCGCAGCATTTTTCGATCTGCTGCCGGATCTTCTCGGCGTGCTGCTTTGCCTGTGGGGCATGGCGCAGCTCAATGATGTTTGGCACAGATCGAAGATCTGCGGATTCCTTTGCTTCTACGCAGTTTATACGCTGGCCGACCTGATCATCTGCCTCTTAGGCATCGCGACATCATTCACGATGACGATCATGCCGCTGATTTCCAATGCGCTGATGCTGTATCTCACCTTTATGCTCACCGCCATGATCCAGCATATGGAAAAAGACAGGCACTGCCTGTATGGAAAAGAACTGCGGATCAGCTGGATCTTGCTTTGCGTCACACAGTGCGTGACATCCTTTGTCTTCCTGGCGAATGATGTCGATAAACTGTTAGGCGTATTCGGAAGCGCTCAATGGCTGGCGGCGATGATCACCATCTTCCTGATGGTCTCCTTCCTCATCAGCACGGCGCTTTGGCTCAGCTACCTGTTCCTCTCTGCCAGACAACACGAGCACGGCACAATTTCCAACGGCTCGCATGAACAGTCTGTCTCTGCCTTGTGATCATCCCATCATCAAGAGGATGAAGAAAGGAGATTTCCGATGAAACGAATCTTTTGGGGAATGCTGCTGATCATGATCGATCTCACCATCATGAATGGCGTATTTTATCTGGATCTGCTGCCGGATTTCCTCGGCGTATTGCTTTGCCTTTGGGGCATGGCACAGCTCGACGATGTATGGCACGAATCAAGGATCCGCGGATTTCTTTGCTTCTATGCATTTTATACCGTAGCGGATCTGCTCATGGGCATGTATGGCATCATCTTCTCCCCGATCACGATGTCGCTCATGCCTGTGCTGTCCAACATCATGACGCTGTATCTCGCCGCTGAGCTCACCAGCATGATCCGGCATATGGAAAATCAAACATGCTGCCTGTATGGAAAAGAGCTGCATGCAAGCTGGTCATTGCTCTGCATCTCGCTGAGCGTGACGACCTTCATCTTCCTGGTGAAGGATGTCGATACGCTGTTCGGTGTATTTGGAAGCGCTCAGTGGCTGGCGGCGATGATCACCATCTTCCTGATGGTCTCCTTCCTCATCAGCACGGCGCTTTGGCTCAGTTACTTTTTCCTAGCTGCCAGACAATATACGCATTGTCATGATCAGGTCAGCACCATGCATCATCGGACAAATCCTGTGCTTTGAGATCATCATTCCAAAAAGGCCGCAGCTTGATTTGCTGCGGTCCATTTTGTTCATGCCGTGATCTGCAGGATGACTTCTTTTTGCTGAAAGTCTGCCCACTGACTGACGCGCTGCTGAAGCTGTTGCTCCTGATCACCGTTTAGTTTCACGAACGGCCGTGCCTGCAGCAGCGTCCGTTTTCCCTGTTGCCGGGAACGCCATATACCGATGATGCGTCCGCCTTGCAGGATGACGCCGGGATTGGCCACGGTCCGCCAGATGAGGCGGAAATGTTCACGCTGTGCGAGGATCTCATGATCACGGGCATCCAGATAGGGATCATGTGCGGCAAGGATGCGGATATCCTCTGGTTCTATGGCCTGCATGAACAGCGGAAGGTCTTCTTTCAGCACATAACGTGTCTTGCCCAGCACCTGCACTGCTTCAAGCTCGGGTTCGATCTGTTTCCACAGCCGTCTTCCCTGGCTCCTCCCGCATCCCAGCCAGTCACAGAAGCCGTTGAATGCAGCTGGGGCATAGGCATGCAGGAAACGGCGCATGAGCTCGCGCTGCGCAGATGGACGAGCCAAAAGCGGATGACCTGTGCGGGCGATGAATGAAGTGAAGCTGGGGATGTTCTCCCGGCGCTGGCTGAACACGACCTTTCCACACAATGCGCAAGGTCGAAGCAAGAACGATACGGCCGCTTCCCCCATCGTCTGGATCCCTTTGGGATCATAAAGAGAGGGCATGCGCCACAGCCGCTGCTGTGCATCATCCATATGTCTCTGCATGCGCTTGGCCAGAAACTGATCCAGCTACGCTTTGCCCTGGATCTCCATATGATCCAGCGCAGGCATCTCATTCATCAGCCGCATCAGCAGCTCGTCAACATTCATGTCCATATGCGTGAGCACGCCAGTGATGCCGTGGATATAGATCCACTCTTCTTCTCCCTGTGCCTTCATGACATCCAGAAAGACATCAGCGTCATCCTGAAGGAAGACGACAGGCGCGCCACGAAAGCTCCACGCCTGCAGCAGTTCGTTTTCCGCCAGGACATGGCGCAGCGTTTCCTTGTCCAGCCCGGTGCGAAAGAAGGCGGCGTTTTCCCAGGCGCCGGCCGGAGAGTTCTGAAAGCCACAGGATGCCGCTTCACGCAGCGAGACAGGACGATCCAGATGATGCGCATGCAGACGATATGCGCGGATGGCAGAAGCGCTGAGTTCCATGATGATCACCTCTGCCTTAACCTTACCAAAAAAACCAGCCGCTGAACAGTCATTCTTCCTTGCGGATCGCCACGATGTCCAGGATCGGAATCGTGGTACTGACGATGGTGAGCGTGCGCTGTGTGACATCGATGCGGGAGATCATGCCCTTTTGCGTGATGTGATGTCCGCCTGCGTACCAAATGACCTCTGCCATGTCGCCCGGCCGCAGCTGCCGCAAGAGATGATCGATCCGTTCGCAGTCATCTTCTGACAGCATCTTTTTACTTTCCTGCGGCTGTTCTTTTTCTGCCAGATATTCCCGAAAGCCCTTCAAAGAGTCAAATGGCAGAAACAGCCGGGCCCTGGCAGCGTGCTTAGCGGGCATTATGTCCTCCGATCAGCGTGTTTCTTTTGCGTGTCGTGGCCTGATCAAGCAGATTCATCCCGCGCAATACTGCGTTTTTGCCATATTTCCCGCGAATGGCCGAAATGGTCTGCATGAGCTGCCGCTCTTCCTTGACTGCTTCGGCATCGGTAAACAGATCCAGACTTTCCCATGCTTCATCTTTCACGCGCTGAAAGCCGATGCCGATAGAACGGATCGGAGCATTGCGGTCCACATACGCATCGAACAGCCGCCTGAATTCCCGCAGCAACAGCGGATAAGCATCTGTGCGGATACCCAGCCGGGCACTGCGGTGCACACGCGGGAGGATATCCCGGGAATAGCCGATCGACAAGCTGATCTCATCGCTGACCAGATGCTGGTCGACGAGGCGCTGGATGCTGAGCTCCACCATCTCGCTCATCACCAGCCGCGCATGCGCAAAATCATAATCATGAAACAAGATCTGGTTGGATGAGATCGAGCGCACAGACGGACGATAGGCCTTGATGTCCGCGATACGCACCGGTTCGATGCCATTGGCATGATCATGCAGATATTCTCCGCCGATACCGAATTCATCGATGAGCAGCTGCTTGGGGCAGCGAGCCACCGCCTGCATATCAAAGATGCCATAACGGGCAAGCCTGGACGCGGTGCCGCGGCCCACTTGCCAGAAATCGCTCAGCGGCTGATGATGCCAGAGCTGCTGCCGATAACTTGCCTCGTCCAGCTCACCGATGCCCTCCGGCTCATGCTTGGCAATCAGATCCAGCGCCACTTTGGCCAGATACAAATTGGTGCCGATGCCTGCGGTAGCCGTGATACCGGTGGTCTGCCACACATCCGCCATGATGCGCCGCGCCAGCTCCCTGGCGCTCAGGCCATACAGCCTCAGATAGGGCGTGATGTCCAGGAAAGCCTCATCGATGGAATACACATGGATATCCCCCGGGGCGACATAGCGAAGATAGATGCCATAGATGTCCGCCGCCGTGCGCATATACAGCTCCATGCGGGGCAAGGCCGTGATATAAGCGATCGATGCGGGGATTTCAAAGATACGGCAGCGATTGCGCACGCCCAGCGCTTTCATCTTTGGCGAGACAGCCAGGCAGATCGCTCCTTTGCCCCGCGATGGGTCTGCGACCACCAGCGGAGCCGCAAACGGGTCCAGCCCGCGCTGCACACATTCCACTGAAGCATAAAAGGTCTTCAGATCGATACAAAGATAAACGCTGTTCATGTTTTCCCTCCTACGCTCTCATTATAGCCATAAACAACACAAAATCAACAAAACTTTGTATTCTTTTTTGTGAAAATTATGGAAAACCTTTTCTTTCCGGCTTGTTTTTCCTATAATGCAGTTGAGGTGATCTCATGAAGCTGCAACAGCTCATCCGCCGGTATAAGAACCAGACGCATCAGACCAATGAACAGCTGGCCAAACAATTCCATGTCAGCGAAAATACCGTCAGCCGCTGGCTGCGCGGCGAAGTGACTTCTTTGCAAGAAGAGACGGCCCACAACGTCAGCGCCGTGCTCGGCTTTGATGTCAGCGCCATGCTCAAGGGCAAAGCGATCACGCTGAAGCAGCCAGTGCTGGGTCATGTCAAAGCCGGCTATGACCTTTTTTTGGAAAGTGACTACCTGGGTGAGGAAAGCGTCAGTGACGAAGAATATCAGCAAGGCGATTTCTTTCTGCGGATCAGTGGCAATTCCATGGTCATGGACGGGATCAGCGACGGCTCGCTCGTCTATGTCCGCCGCTGCGACTGCGTGGAAAACGGCGCCATCGCCGTCGTGGCGATCGGTGAAGAAGTCACGATCAAGCATTTTTGGAAAGAACAAGACCGGATCATCCTGAAAGCGGCCAACACGGATGTGGCCGATCGCGTCTTCACCGCACAGGAGGCACAGCAGCTGCCGGTAAGCGTGCTGGGACGAGTGCTCTTCTGCAAACGCTATTTCTGACAGCCGGGCTGATCTGTCCATTCAAGTTTTCCTGCCTGGCGCATATAATGATATCATCATGAAGAAAAGAGGCGGTTTCATGGACCGAACGGAAAAACAACGCGCGTTCATCATTCATTTCCTATATTTCGTCATCGTCGCCGGGCTGGTGCTGATCTTCCTGAAATATGTGATCTACGAGATCATGCCCTTCCTGATCGGCTTTGCGATCGCTTTCCTGCTGCAGCCGCTCATCCGCGCCCTTGCCCGCAAGAGCGGAGGACACGAGCGATTATGGGCCGTGCTCACCGTCATCGTCTTCTACATGACCATCGGCGCCGGCATCGCCATCCTCTTCTATCAAGGCGCGCAGTTCGCCGCAGACCTGTTCCGGCAAGTTCCTGCGCTCTATCAGGAATACATACAGCCGCTGCTGCAGACGCTGAGCGCTTCTCTGCAGGAGATCATCAGCTTTCTGCCCTTTGACGATTTCAGCGATGTGTTCGCGCAGCTGTCCGCTTCATTGGACAGCGTCGTCTCTTCCGTATCCAGCGATCTGGTTTCGCTGCTGGGGCAGGTGACCGTGGGCCTGCCTTCCTTTGTGGTCTCGTTCATCTTTGCGATCATCTCCAGCTTCTTCATCGCCATGGATTATGGAAAGATCACGCGTTTCCTGCTGCTGCAGCTGAACGAAAAACAGCAGCAGGTCGTCATGACGACCCGTTACTTCATCAAGGACACCATCCTGCAGTTTCTCATCGGCTATGGAAAGATCATGTGCATCACCTTCGTCGAACTGTGCATAGGGCTCAGCGTGCTCGGTGTCGACAACAGCATCACCATTTCCTTTCTGATCGCTTTGTTCGATGTGCTCCCGGTCTTCGGCACCGGCGGCATCATGATCCCCTGGATCATCATCTCGCTGCTCATGCAGGACATCAAGCTGGCCGTCGGCCTCACCATCGTCTACCTGATCATCACCCTCATCCGCAACATCATCGAACCGCGGATCGTCGGCGAACAGATCGGCCTGCATCCGCTGCTCATGCTGCTGAGCATGTACCTGGGCATCCGTTTCTTCGGATTCCTCGGCCTGTTCCTGCTCCCGGCCACGCTGCTGCTGATCAAGGAGCTCAACGAAAAGGGCATCCTGCATATCTATAAGACCGAAAAAGAAGGACCGCCTGCGTAAGACGATCCTCAATTCTTCTCCTTTCTTCTGGGAACAAGCGTTCTCAGAAGTTTTCTTTTGTCTTTGCCCTTCATGCAGAAATACCCAAAGAAGGAAAACAGCACGGCGCCGATGAAATTCACCAGCAGATCCTGCATCGTATCGATGAGGCCGATATCCAGATAACCGCCCAGCCCCAGCGAAGTCCCGTTGACCGCCACATCCCGGATATCCTCCAGGCGGATCGGCGTATTGCCATGGGAAGGGTCGAGAACGACCGTGGAAAATGACTGGATCACCGTGTCTTTCTGCATATCCAGCTGAAAGACCTGATCCATGAAAAACTCAAAGAACTCCCACATCACGCCGATGGTCATGCTGACGCAGAAAGCGACCAGCACCGCAAACAGCGGCGAAAGCGAGAACGAGATCCGCTCGCTGCGGTTCATCAGATCCACAAGCGAGAAACCGATGGCCGCTGCCACAAAGCCATTCACCGTATGCAGCAGCGTATCCCACAGGGGGATCCGCTCATAAAACGCATTGATCTCTCCCAGGATCTCAGCGCAGAAGATAAAGACCAGCAGGATCACTTCCAGCAGCGTGGGAAGCTCGATATGGAATTCCACCTGCACGGCCGCCGGCAAGATGAGCAGCAACAGTGTCAGCAGGCAGAGAAAGACGTTTTCGAAATTGCCGTTGAGCAGCTGCAAGATCAGCGTCAGCACGACGAAGCCGCGCAAAAGCAGATAGACGGCAAAGCTGCCCTTATGTTCACTGATCTCCCGTTTCAGCGCCTCATACGATAGTTTCATCCTCATCCCCTTCCGCGTCAATTGCGGCGGTCACGAGAACCTGCGATCAAAAAGACACGCAGGATCTGCAACAAGGTAGACAAGACGCCGGCGACATAGGTGAACGCCGCGGCCTTCAGCATCGTAGAAGCCATCGGCCGCTCCTGTTCCATGATCATGCCGTCCGCCCGCAGGATCTTCAGCGCGCGGGAAGACGCATTGAGCTCCACCGGCAGGGTGATGAGCTGAAACGCCAGCACGACCAACAGCATGACGCCGCCGATCACGAGCAGCGTGGAAGAACGATAAAACAGCATCAGACCAAGGAACAGCGCGCCCCAGCCGATCTGATTGGCCAGATTGACCGCGGGCACCATGGCATCGCGGATCTTCAGCGGCGCATAATTCTCCTTGTGCTGGATGGCATGTCCGCACTCGTGCGCAGCCACGCTGAGCGAAGCGATGGATGTTCCCTGATAGATGTCCGCGGACAGCCGGATCACCCCGGCACGCGGATCATAATGATCGCTCAGCGTCCCGCCCTTAGGATTCATCTCCACCCGGATATGATCCAGTCCGTTGCGATGCAGGATATGACGGGCACACTCCGCTCCGCTCATCCCGCGGGCATTGGCTACCGTGCGGTATTTGCTGTATGTGCTGCTCAGCCAGCCCTGCGCGATCACCGCCAGCAGGATGCCCAGCAGATACAAGATGTACTGTGTCGATGAACCATAACCAAAACCATAAAACATATCGATCACTCCTTTTTCTGACTTCGCTCAGCTTTCCGCTTCATGATTCACTTCATAGAAATGCTGCGTCAGCCGCGAGAACACGCTCTTCTTCCCGCTCTTCCATTCCCGGGCGAACAATGCCGTGACGATCAGTCCGGCAATGAACGCGCAAAGCATATCCGTCATCGTATCATGCACACCGCTGTCGAAATGATGGATCGCGTCATTATTGAATACGACGAGCATGAAATATTCATAGAATTCCCACAGCGCGGCTGCCGCCAGATTGGCGAATGTGATGAACAACAGAAAGATGCGCCAGGTCTTCGCATCTTCCCACTTTGACGCATGCATGACCCACTGGAACAGCAGCACTCCGACATTCGTCAGCAGGATGCCGCTGATGAAATGCAGCACCTTATCGAAAAACGGCACGCCATAGCCGCCAAAGCAGCTGCCGATCAGCGAGGCAAAGAAAGTGAACAGCAGGTCGATGATCCAGATCTCCTCCGTCATCTTCAGCCGGCACAGCCGCATGACGACCGGAACGATCCACGGCGTGATCAGTGCCACCACGCCCATGCCGACCGCCTGCATATCCTGTCTCTGCACATTCATGACAAAGCCGACGGCAGAGACCGCGAGATAAATGATCCACAGCAGGATCACCCGCCATGATTTCTGTTTTTGCATTAACCTCTCCCTTTCACGCTGTATCCGCTCATCTCATCTAGTATGACGCCGTCAATGCGCATTATGCAGCAGACACCGCTCAGATTTATTGTAAGAATATTTTCCGGGAAATACATGTCACACTTTCACCGATCTGTTACAAAATCAGACGTTTTCCTCCTGCTGCTCGTTTCCTCTGGGCAAACGCTGCAGCACAGCGAGCGAAGTATGGATCAGACCGGTGCGGAGCAGATGGATGAACCGCCGTGAGGAAATATCCTCCTGCTTCAGGATCCACTTGCGGATGGACATCACGAACGCATCGGTGTAAAACCCGATATAGAACGCCATATCTTCCTCATTCTGATCCGCAAACATCTTTTTCACTTCCTCGCTGATCACAGAGGCGACAAACTCGCTGAAATATTCCGTGAAGCAGTTCTGCCCCTCTGCCGCAAATACCCTGTGGTAAAACGCGCGGTTCGCATCCAGATATTCGCACAGCGCCTGCATCAGGCGCCATTCCTTCGCCCCGCGATGCGCCCTGGCCCGATCGATGAACTCACTGCAAAAGATCCAATTCACCAAGTCATACTTATCCTTGAAGTGATAATAAAAATTCTTCCTGCTCATCCCGCATAAGCTGCAGATCTGCGTCACGGTCACCTCGCTGAACCAGTGATCCCGCAGCAAAGCGCGCAAAGCGTCAGCGAGCATCCGCTTGGAAACATCAGAACCGGCCATGGCATCACCTCATAATATGTTGATGATATCATACTCTGTTCATCAGCTGAATGTACCTGCCGCCGCTTTTAGACATTTCTGAAGAATTGTCCACATGACAAAAACCGGACTTCTGTCGAAATCCGGTCTGTTTCTCTCATGCGGCTGTGCTCAGCTTTCCCTCATCCATCACCAGGATCCGATCACATCGCTTTGCCAGCTCCATGTCATGGGTAACGATGATCACCGTCTTTCCCTGCACGTTCATCTCCTTGAGCAGCTCGTATACTTTTTCTTTGTTTTGCGGATCCAGATTGCCGGTCGGCTCGTCTGCCAGGATCAGCTCACACGGCTTCAGCAGCAGTCTTGCCATCGCTGCCCGCTGCTGCTCTCCGCCGGAACACTGACACACTTTCTTTTTCTCCATTCCCTTCAGCCCCACAGCCTCCAGCGCCTCCATGATCCGCTGCCGTTTCTCTTCCCGCTTCATCCTGCCGCTGAACACGATCTCCAGATTGTATGCGATGCTCTTATCTTCCAACAGCGCATAATTCTGAAACAGATATCCGATCTTTTCCTTCAGCAGCACCTGCGCCTGATGAGAAAACGGCCGTATGTTCTTTTCGCCAAACAAGATGATATCCCCTTCATCCTGACGATCCAGCAAACCGAGGATGTTCAGCAGCGTCGATTTTCCACAGCCGCTTGCACCGACGATAGCCAGGAACTCTCCTTTTTGCACATGCAGTTCCAACTGATCCAGCACCGTATGCTTTTGAAATGATTTCTTCACGTTTTCCGCTGTGATGATCGTTTCCATCTTCCTACTCTCCTTTCAGCGTCTGCGCGATGCTCTTATGCTCAAAACGATAGATGAAGAACAACATGACTACCGTATCAAAGATGAAGAAGATCACCGCGAACTTCAGGCAATAAGACAGCGCCAGTCCTTGCCAAGCCATCGCAGCCAGGATCATCGCCAGATATACGCACAAATTGATCAGCCACAAATTGCCATATCGATTCAACCTGGATTTTCCGCACATATACGAGATCGACAGCTCCTTTTTGTGATCCTCCAGATATAAGGTCGCAAACTGGAAGATGAACAATCCATATACGACCGCATACATGATCATCCGTCCGGCTGCCGTCTGCACAGCGTTCATCGTGCGGACCTTGGCATAATTGACTCCGCTCGATATATCATTCAATCTATAATCATATCTTGTAACATTAGATAATATCATTTCTGCGTCAGCTCGGCTCGGTTGTTTCAAATATACCCTGCTCTCCGAAATTGCCATCGTATCATAACGGCCATACAGCACGATGATCGGGTTGCTTACCTGATATACCGGCTCCCGCAGCTGCAAGTTTTCATGTGTTCCGGTATCCCTGACATATACGATATCCCCATCTTCCGGCGTATATGTCTCCTTATACTGCAGCGGGATCAGATATGTCTTATCGCCCAGCTCATCCGTATCCAATACGCTTCCATCCTCTGCGATGATCTTATGCGCTCGCAGATACGGCTTGTTTACTCTGATCAATGGCAAATTATATTCATCGATCCTGTCTTCCTCATTCAACGGCATCCCGCTCAATGCATAAGCTGCCGCATCGCTCATCAGCGCATAATCGGTCATGTCAAAATAAATGGTCTGTTCATAAATTTCCTGCAGTTCTTCCCTTCTGCCTTCGAAATAGCTGATATTGTAAAAACCCTCATATTTCTCCGCATTCATCGATATATGGATATACTGGCTCAGATTAGGTACAAGCATGTTCATGGATGTGACAAACGGCATCAGGATCAGCACGCTGATGCAGATCTTGAGAACGATATTGATCAGATGCATGCGATTCAACGGCTGTGTTTCTTTCAATTCGATGACATGTGTCGTCATCACGATATATACATAGCTCAACAACAACAGCGGAATGATCAATCCTGCGCCCACTGCCGCAAAACGAAGCAGATCATGGTTAAGTTCTGCGTAAAACAGATCCCCGGAATGGATCGCGATGGCCCAGGTCAGCGCCAGCGCGAATGCAAATACCATCCAGGCAATGGCCAATACAGGCAAAAACTGCTTCAGCACGATGCTCAGCGCGCTTTGGCCATGCATCCGGCGGATGAGGATCTCCCGTTTTTCTTTCATGATGATGCAGAACAAGATCAACAAGATCACAACGACACTGCAGCCGAGTGCCAACAGAATATCTCCCTGCCGATATAATTCCAGAAAACCTTCTTCAAGACCGCCATGGACTTCCATTTGGATCATCATGGCTCTGTCTCCAAAATGTTGATTGACCTGATCTGCAATCAACTGACCATGCTCTGCCGTATCAAAATAAAACAATGCCGTATCATTCTCGATGTATCGAAACCAGACAGCCGCATTCTTAAACTGGAGGACCTCATCTTCACTTTGGAAATAGGTATTGTCATACGAAGAGAATGTTCCGGCCGCCTCTTCATCATGAACATCAGAGGAAAGATATCCCGTATCATGAACATTCGTAAAATCCACTTTCTTCCCTGAGGTCATCCGCAGCCGCGCATAGATCCAGTCATCATTTTCCGTCAGGATATAGTAATCATATTTCATGATTCCCTTATCATTTGGAATAAAATTCTGCGAAACAAACTGCACGTCATTTGTCTCCGCCACATCTACGATAAAGCGAATGACTTCTTCCTTTGCTTCCCGATCAATAAAAGTCAGATCATACGCATAATGTGTATCCTCATTATCTGTCATTCCATTGAACACACTGCTGATTCGATAATAATTGATCAAATTATATGAATCATAGGAAAAGCTAAATAGCAATATCGCGATAAATGCGATATACGCATACAACAGTTTTTTCATCTCCTCACCTCAGATCCCATCAATCGTATATCCTCTGCTTGTTTTTGTTTTTCTTGAACGAGGCATCGTTAAAATGAGGAGAGCAGGCTTGATCGGATACTGCTCTCCCCACATTAACACAAACTACACAGTATGTTCAAATACCCGCATTCGCACTATTCTTTATTGAAGCAGCTTAGTGTTTAAAAGATTCAGTTTGATTTTTCCTCGGTCTGCACTTACTTATTTAATCATTGATAAATTGCTCATTTCTTTATCTTCATCATATAATGATCTATTCAAACAAGCAAGAACTTTCTTTAAATAAAATATCATGTTCATCAGTTTAAAAATCCAATATATTTGAATCTCCTTATCAACCGGACTTCTGTCGAAATCCGGCTTTTTCTTTACCTTACTTTTACATGTTCGACCAGCTTATGGTCATCGATCTCATAGATGATGTCCGCAAAGTCCTCAAACTCCGGAGAATGGCTGGTATAGATCAATGTATGATGTGGTCCGCTCATGAATTCTTCAAGATAATTCACCAGGATCTCTCTGCTCGTCTTATCCAGCGCGTCAAATGGCTCGTCCAGGATCAGGATATCCGGTTTCTCCATGAAAGCCTGGATCAGACGCATCTTTTGTTTCATGCCCAATGAGTATTTCCCATATTTCTTGTGAATGTGCTCTGCCAGCCCAAATCGTTCGCATAGGGCCATGATCTCTTCTTTCCCGGCGATCTTTCGGATCTTTGCCAGTTCCATCAGATTCTCATATCCGCTGACATTTCCCACAAATTCCGGCGCATTGATGCAGATGCCGGCATTCGGGATGAAATCCTGCTTTTCCCGACTTCTTCCCCATTCACCAGGATCTGCCCGCTGTCTGGCCGGGAGAATCCGATGATCATTTTCAGCAGCACGCTCTTCCCTGAACCGTTCGTTCCCTTGATAAAGATCTTCTTTCCATCCGGAATACACAGCGAAACATCACGAAACAGTTCGATTCCTTTAAATCCTTTGCTTACATTTCTCAGTTCGATCATAAGATATCTCCTTTTCTTTGATACATGATCCATGAAACCGCGATGAGCAGGACCAGCAGTCCTCCGTATGCCCCGATCAATGCGATTTCCTCAGATACACTGCCGCTCATGATGACGAACGCCGTCATGGAGAAATTATCCACAAACAGCAATATGATATACAAGACGATCTGCAGCACCAGCGTGATATGGCTTCCGGTGAACAGATAACAGATCCTGGACAGCACGGTCAGTCCCATCAGCAGCATATACAGCCTGATCAGATATAACGTCACATACAGGATATCCGTACCCGCACATCCGGCAAAACAGGAGAACAGCCCGAAGACCGCCAGCGTGCACAAGAAGCCGATCATCAAAGAAACGACCGCCTCCTTGATATAAGATAAGATAAATCGTGATCTGCTCTGCCGGTATTGCCACAGGCTGTAGGATGACAACGTGCGGTTCCGGTAATCTTCCACGATATTGAAGAGCAATGCCTGATACAGGATCAGGATGCACATCCCGTTGACATTGGGAACGCTCATGCCATGGGCCAAAAGAAAGTCGCGGTCCATGAAGAACGCACGCAGATGATCAGCGGCAGATAACAGCGGTTCGATGGATCCGCCATATGCCAACGCCTGTTCCTGCGCTGAAGCGTTGGCCAGATGAACATAACCAGATCCGGCGATGAGCAATACCACAAGCATGGCCAATGCGGCCGCATGTCTTTTTGTCTTCATCTTCTCACCTTCCCGCTATAGTTCCACCTTTCCGCTTTTCTTCCAGATGGCAAGGCCGCTCAATACCAACACGCCAAAGGTGAACATCATCAACAAGATGCTGTTGTATCCGCGTATGACCTGATTGGTCATGATCATGATCGGATTGAAATACACCGTTACGGCGTTTACCGTATTCTGCACGCCCATCAATGCGGTAAGGCCAAAATACAGGATGATCGGTTCCAGGATGATATATTTTCGTGACTGTAAACAGATTGCCGCCGCCTGTCCCATACAGCTATATGCAAAGGGAACGAAGAAGAACCGGATCGTTCCTTCGATCAGATAATACAGCTGTACATGGTCATAGAAGAATCGCTCACCCAGCAGATCCGAGAGAAAATATTTATAAGCCCCAAGCTCTGCTGTACCGTCCATCGTAAATACATACACAAATAACAGATAAATCAGATATGGGATAAAGACCGCCAGGGAAGTCCGGCAGCTTTCCTTCAGGACATCAGTGATCAGTGCCTGACGGTAATTTCCTTTTCTGAATGCTGAGAGCGCAAATGTCGAACGAAGACGTTTATGCAGATTCACTCCTGCAAAGATGGCGATGATCGGCACCAGATAATCGGCAATCATCGTACCATGTGCCATATGATAATCAAAGCCATAAATAGCTTTCAGCCATTGGAAATAATATGCCGTCAGACTGAACAGTCCGGTAACTTCCTGATGATACTCACCAGACAAGTGATTGGTTTCGTTCACACTCTTGAGATACTCCTCTCCCTCGTTGAAATATCTGGATAGAATTTCCCCATAATTTGTTCCTAAAAACACCACTGTTACCAAAAGCATGATCAGGAAGACTCCTCCTAAGAGGATATATCTTTTGTTGCGTCTGATCCAAGACAACATCACATATCACCCCGCATTCATGGTCATCCGCTCTATTTTGATTCGTTCAACATCAGGCGTATATCCTCTGATGATCCTGCCATCGACCTGCTTAAAGGCAAACATCTGCAGATACCGGCAGGATAAACTGATCATCCATCGCTCTGCACCTATTGGTTCAATGACGAACCATACCTTTCTCTTTCTGTTCATTATCGCTGTCTGATCTCATTCATCGAGGAGATCAACTGTCGTCAGGATGTATAGCTGCCGCAGATCTTCATCAGATCCTCTTCCCGCAAAGCGGGGTCATCCTTATGATGTATGCCGAAGATGGTGAGCTCTGCCATGATCCCTCAAACATCTCAGGCGGCATGATCAGCAAGCAAAAGCTGAAACGATCCCATCCGGCGTGGGAAATGATACATGTGATGATCAGTGACGAAACAGCCGTATCGGATCATCTGCCAACTGTACTACTTACAATAATACAGTAACAGCTTTTCCGTTCAAGAACAAGAGGATCATGGCCTTATAACAAAACTGTTAGACAGCACGACATCCATTCGGCGCAGATGGCTTCAAAAAAAGAACCTCTTTGCCTGGATATCCAGACTCAAGGTTCATGTTCATGTATCAATTATCTTCTGCCCTGCCGGCGCTCCAGCTGGACGATCGTTTCCAGGTTCGCGGTGTGCGGGAACATATCGAAGGGGACGATCTGTCTGACCTCATAGCGTTCGCTGAGCACGGCCAGGTTCTTGGCGAGCGTGGAGGGGTTGCAGGAGACATAGATGATCTTGGTGATCCTGCTTCTGAGCATCGTCTCCAGCATCAGATCGTCCAGACCGCTGCGCGGCGGATCGACCACCAGCACATCGATGTTCTTTTTCTTGGATAAGTAAGTCAGCTTATCTGCCGCGTCGGCGCAGATGAATTCGACGTTGTGGATGCCGTTTCGCTCAGCGGCCTTTCTGGCGTCGAGCACCGCATCCTTGATGATCTCGATGCCGATGACTTCCTCGGCCTTATCCTTCAGATACATGGAAATGCCGCCGATGCCGCTGTATGCCTCCACGATGCGCTTGCATCCTGGTTCGACCATGGCGTCGATGCAGGCATACAGGTTTGCGGCCTGTGCGGTATTCAGCTGAAAGAAGGACCGCGGGGAAATCGGGATGCGCAAGCCGTGCAGATGCATGGTCAGGCTGCGCTGTCCGCCCAGCAGGATCATCTTCGGACCGAAGATATCCGGCGTCTTCTTGGCTGTCTGAATGCTCTGCCACAGGGAGACGAGCCCTTCCAGCTGCAGCAGATCATCGATCAGCTCTTGGGGAAGCTGTTCCTCGCCGGTGACGAGCGTACACTGATAGCGTCCTTCAAAGCCGCGCACGACCAGATGTCTCAGCCCGCGCTTCTGATGCCAGTCATAGGCGCGTATGCCATGCCGGTTGAGGACGGCGAGGATGGCCTTGCGCAGCGCCTCCAGCCCTTCCTCATGAATGAGGCATGTCTCCATCGGCACGAAGATGTTGGAATTGGGCATATACATGCCGTTGACCAGTTCCCCTTCCTGCATGCTCAGCGGAAGCTTGAACTGATTGCGGTAATGCAGCTTAGCAGGGCTTGGCCGGACCTCGCTGATCAGCTTCGGATCGATCTGCGCATACTTGATCAGCGACTGACGCAGATTATCGCGCTTGAAGCGGAGCTGTTCCTCATCGGCACATACCATATACGGGCAGGCGCCGCAGCGATGCTGGATGCCGCAGGCCGATCTGACCCGCTTGTCGCTGCGCTTGATGATCTTTTCCACTTTGGCACGGGCATAGCGCTGTGTGCGCTCGATCACCTTGATCTCTGCTTCCTCGTTGAGCAAAGCGCCCGGCACGAATACCGGAAGACGGTCGATGTAGCCGATGCCTTCACCGTTGATCCCCATTTTCTTTATCGTTACTCTCATATGACCCTCTCTTTCGTCCTATTCTGGAAAGGACGCCCACTGACAGCCTGAGCAATATTCCTCTCTTCAGTTCACATTCGCTGACATCCGCTGTCTCTTCCAGTACGATGTGAACACAGAATCCCAAATATATAATACAGGCGATGATGTAGATTGACAACAACAAAGTCATGAATGATGCCATCGGTCCATATACTGTGGAATAAGAAGTGAATGTCTCCAGCATCTTGGTCAATACAGCGCCCAGGATGACGAAGGAACATACGCTGAACAGCGATCCGGCGATGCCATACATCATCGGCCGGTGGTAAAACGAAAGCGCATGGTACATACACATGAACAGCAGGACGGCCAAAAAGGCGACCACGATGAGCCACAGCCGCTCAAAGACGACGACCAGAAAATAAAACGCACACAGATACAGCGCAAAGTACACGGTCAGCAGGATGGCGCGCAGACGGATATAGACCACAGGCACCTTGACCTTCTCCACCTGGGCCGAGATCAACAAAAACGAATAGATGCTGCGGCTGGCAAGGTAGAAGGAGATGGCCAGCGTGGAAATGGTGGCCCAGAATCCGATCGGCTCTCCTTCGCTGGAAAACCACTCGACAAAGGGCACGATGATGTCGCGAGGCAGATACTGGATCAGCACGGCAACGAGCGCATCTGCCGCCCCCTCGTTCAAGATGATGCTGTTTTGAAAGACCAGGATCAGGGCGATCAGGATCGGCGCGATCGCCAGCAGCAGGCTGAAGGCGAGGGCATAGCGAAACAGACGGCCATCAAAGGAGTCAAACTGCCGGTAGATTTCTTTTATCACTCTCATATTCTACAAACCTTTCAGATAGTTGCGCATCCATACCGCATCCGCGCCGATCGCAATGTACAGATAATCCCCCTTTTCCCCGATCTGCACAGGTATGTCGCTGGCGCTGAGCGCGGCGGCGCGCGCTTCCACTTTCTCTTTTATTATACTCCTGTTTTCCGCATTACACTTAAAAATCGCCGCTTCCTGGGACACATCCGCGCGAATGCCGCGAATGAGCGCATATTCTCCTTTTTGCAGCTGCAGGTCATAAAGCTGCTGCAGCACATGGGTGTCTTCGCATTCCGCATTCATCAGCACGCCGACATCTGCCTCGCGCATCTCCTCTGCCATATGCGCCAGGGCGCGTTCCATATCCAGGTCGCCGCGGTCTGCCGAACCCAGACTGCTGCAGCCGCACAGCAGCGTCAGGCACACGGCCAGCAAGAGCTTTCTCATCCTGTACCTCCCTGCCTCACTATATTCCCATCCAGAGCGGAACATGCAAAAAAAATCCCGGAATCGCTTCCGAGATCATGCGTATCAGTCGTTGACGGCCCAATCCGGCACATCCTTGCTGCGGCGCACCAGGATGGCCTTCTGGAATTCGGTCTGATTGAGGAATTCCAGGATGGCATACTCCTCTTCCTGCGTGCAGCCGACCAGCAGCTTTACCTCACAGTCCTTCTTCAGGATATCTGCGCTGACGACCACTGCCTGGATCAGATTAGACTTCTGCGTACCGCGGAACACATCGATCGGCGCCTGATCCGAACCGGTCGTATCGTTGAGGTATCCGTAGTCCACCGGGTATACCAGGTTGCTGTACTTGTAATGGCATGTTCCCTTCGGGCGGTCCACCACAAGTTTGGATGATAAGTAGAGCGTATCCAGCTTCTGCCAGAAAAATGCGTTGTTCTCCAGTGTATTCATTGTCTTCCTCCTAAAAATCACAGACTGCCATGTCCCGTGTAATCTCTTTGATCGTCTTGCATCCGGCCAGCGCCATCGCTTCGCGCAGCTCCAGCTGGATCTTCTTCAGATAGATCTGCACGCCCTCGCTTCCGCCGCCGATGGCCGCGTGCGAGATCGGCCTGCCGATCAATACGCCGTCTGCGCCGAGCGCCAGCGCCTTGAACACGTCGTTTCCGCTGCGGAAACCACCGTCCACGAACACCTTCATCGTCTTGCCGACCGCGGCGACGATATCCTCCAGCACCTCGATGCCGGACTGCGCGCCGTCAAGCACCCTGCCGCCATGGTTTGAGACGATGATGCCTGCCGCGCCGGCCTGCATGGCCTTGCGCGCGCCCTTCACGCTCATGATCCCCTTCAGGATCACCGGCTTGGATGAGCGTTCGCACAGCGCCTTCAGCTCGCTGACATCCTTGAAGCCCACCGGGACGTCGCTGTTGCGCAGATTGCTCAGCCCGCTGGCATCGATGTCTGACGCCATCGCAGGGCAGCTGCTCTCGTTCACCAGATCGACGCGCCAATCCATGTGTCCCATCGCCCACGGCTTGATCGTCGGCACGCCATGTCCGCCATGCCGGCCGAGCACCTCCATCGGTTCCCTGAACATGCTGTCGATCTTTCCATCGCCGGTAAACGTGATCGTCTTCATGGCTTCACAGCCGGAAACGACCGCCTCCGTATAATCCATTTCGCTCATGTCTGCGCCGTAATTCTGCCGGATGCCGCTGATCGGCGCCGCATATACCGGCAAAGATACAGGAGTGCCGAAGAAATCAGAAGAGGTGTCCACCTCTTCATTGCCGGTGATCGTATCCATCACGATCATGACCTTCTCCAGCATATCCACATTGCGCACGAACGCGGAACCCGTTCCTTTTCCTCCGGGTCCCGGCATCTCGCCCCGGCACGCCCTTCCGTTGCATGACGGACAGCAGCGGCAGATCCCGCATTTCTGCCGGGCTAGCGAGTATACTTCTTCCCATGTATTCATGTTTAACAACCTGCTTCCCAATTCATCTCTTTCACAGTTCCACTCTATTATATCGATTATGAAACTGTTTCGCAATCATTTTCAAATCTTTTTCATCTTTTATTTCAAAATGCGTCATTCCTCGGTTTGCCCTGCATCGTCCTTCAGCGAAAGAAAAAACCGGTCTCCCGGCTCTTCTCACATGTGCTTGACGCGGTCACGCTCTTCCGCGCGCTTCGCATCGTTGAAGCGGTCCACGGTGCCCACCAGATATCCGGTGATGCGGCGGATCTTCTCAAATCCCTGCGGTTCCAGATAATAGCCCAGATTCACATCATCGCCGTCAAAATCGAGATTGATGCGCTCAATGCTGCGATTATGGTTTTTCGACTGGATGTAGCGGATATACGCGCGGCACTCCTTTTCGCTCAGCTCTTCATTTGACTGGATCTGAATCCCGTCTACCGTTGTTTCAAATGACATGACAAGACCTCCCTTTTCTGTCCCCATTATAGTCCTGTTCGCTCATTGTGTAAATCCGGATGACCGAAAATCACGCTGCAGGGAAACGATGGTGCGGATGAGCGAATAAATGAATGCCTGCAGCTTTGCCGGCGCCTGCTCCAGCGCCTGCAGAAAGCTCATGGCGCGGTCCGCGATGCTGTAGACGCCGATGAAGCCCAGCTCATACAGCTTCTCATATCCGATGCCCAGCGCACCGCTCACGCAGATGATCGGGCAGTTGGCTGCGGCCGCTCTGGCCGCGATGCCGGCCGGCACCTTGCCCATGAGCGTCTGCGCATCGCTCTGCCCTTCCCCGGTGATCACCAGGTCACAGTCCGCGATCTCCTTTTCCAGCGTGCTGTAAGACAGCAGCAGCTCGATGCCCGGCACCATCCTGGCGCCCAGCAGGCCGATGAGCACGGCGCCGATCCCGCCGGCGGCGCCGCCGCCTTCAAACGCATCCAGATCGATATGCCGGTAACGCTTCACCTGATCCCGGAAATTGCGCATGCCCTGATCCACCCGTTCCAGCTGCGCAGGGTAAAGCCCCTTCTGTTTGCCGAACGTATAGGTCGCGCCCGCCTTGCCCAGCAGATGATTCTTCACGTCGCAGGCGACCGTCAGCTCGATGTCCTCCAGCAGGTTGAGCCGGTTGAAATCGATATAGCGCACCTTTTCCAGATTGACCGCCTGCGGCGACAGATATTGATGGTGCTCATCATAGAAACGTGCGCCCAGGCTCTGCAACAGGCCCATTCCGCCGTCATTGGTCGCCGTGCCGCCCAGGCCGACGATGATCCGCCGGCAGCCGCGCGCCTGCGCATCCAGCATCAGCGTCCCCACGCCGAAGCTGCTCGCCATGAGCGGATTGCGTTTCTCCCGGGGATGCATGGCCAGTCCGATGCAGCCTGCCGCCTCGATGACCGCCGTCTTCCCCTCTTCGATCAGCGCATACTGCGCACTGATCCGCCGGCCATAGGCGTTGGTGGTCGCTGCTTCCACCATCTCTCCGCCGCACGCGTCGCAGAACGCGGCAGCGGTTCCTTCCCCTCCATCTGCCATCGTGTAAGAGACCACTTCGATCGCCGGATCCACCCGGTGTATGGCCGCCGTGATGTTGTCCGCCACCTGCGCCGACGTCATGCATCCCTTATAAGAATCACAAGCCACGATGATCTTCATACGCTCACTCCCTTCTTGTCATGTATTGTTTTATGCGTGTTTTTATCGTTTTTTCATTGTACCATATTTTCCCTTGCCCTTCCACAGAAGCACCGGCTGTTTATGGACGAAAACTGTTTTTCATCTTGTTTTCTGCAAGGCAAAGCACTATACTGTATATGGTTTACTTGTAAACAATCAAGGAGGGATCACATGGTACCGAATGTGGAGACACTTTTGAACTATTTCTCCCAGGTGCGCAGATACTACGCCCTGGCGCTCAACAGCCGCTTCGCTGACGAAGACCTCTCGCCCAGCGAGATCTCCATCCTGCTCATGCTTGCCAATAACCCTTCGGTCACGACCGCGACACAGCTTTGCGTGCTGCTGGGCGTTTCCAAAGGGCTCATCAGCCGCAGCGTGGACAACCTGCGAAAGCGCGGGCTGCTCGAATGCACACGCAGCGCACACGACCGCAGGGTCGTGCAGCTGCAGCTGAGCGAATCAGGCAGGACGCTGACCGCGCGGCTGAAACAAGCCGGAGCCGAAATGAACCGGGAACTGCTGGCTGACATACCAGAATCCGACATCGCGCAGATGGAAGACACCATACAGCGCATCATCAGCCACTTCAGAACGGAGGATACATATGAAACTGAAAATGTCAAAAGAAGTTGATTTAGGCAAAGAGCCGATCGGCCATCTGCTGCTGATCCTGGCTCTGCCTTCCATCACCTCACAGGTGGTCAACGCACTGTATAACATGGTCGACCGCATGTATATCGGCCATATCCCAGAGATCGGATCTGCCGCGCTGACCGGCGTAGGCGTCTGCTTCCCGCTCATCATGATCATCTCGGCGTTTGCCTATCTGCTGGGCATGGGCGGCGCGCCGCGCGCCAGCATCTGCATGGGACGCAAAGACAACAAAGGCGCAGAGAAGATCATGGGAAACTGCTTTTCCTCACTGATCATCGTTTCGATCATCCTGACCGCCGTCGTGCTGATCTTCCAAGACCCCCTGCTCTATCTGTTCGGCGCCAGCGAGAACACCATCGGCTATGCCAAGGAATACATCACCATCTACGCGATCGGCACCATCTTCGTGCAGCTGACGCTGGGCATGAACTCCTTCATCTCCGCGCAAGGCTTCTCCACGATCAGCATGATGACGGTATGCATCGGCGCAGTCACCAACATCATCCTCGACCCGATCTTCATCTTCGTCTTCAACATGGGCGTGGCCGGGGCTGCCTGGGCCACCATCATCTCTCAGGCGCTCAGCGCCCTGTGGGCCGTCTGGTTCCTGAGCAAAGGCAAGAGCATCCTGCGCCTGAAGAAGGAAAACCTGCGCATAGACATGAAGGTCCTCGCCCCCTGCATCGCACTGGGCGTCGCGCCTTTTGCCATGCAGGCGACCGAAAGCGTGCTCGTGCTCTGCTTCAACTCCTCATTGCTGCGTTACGGCGGCGATCTGGCCGTCGGCGCCATGACCATCCTTTCCAGCGTGATGCAGTTCGCGATGCTGCCGCTGCAGGGCCTGACCCAGGGCGGCCAGCCGATCATCAGCTACAACTACGGCGCCATGCAGGCACAGCGCGTCAAAAAGGCATTCCGCCTGCAGACCATCGCCTGCTTCACCTACTCATCCTTGCTGTGGGCCGCCGTGGAACTGTGCCCATCATCGTTCGTCGCCATCTTTACCAATGAGCCGCAGCTGAGCGAGATCACCGTCTGGGCGCTGCGCATCTACATGGCCGCCGTCCTCCTGATGGGCATCCAGGTTTCCTGCCAGCAGACATTCATCGCTTTCGGCAATTCCAAGATCAGCGCCTTCCTCGCTGTCTTCCGCAAGATCATCGTCCTCATCCCGCTGATCTTCATCCTTCCGCAGTTCATGCAAGATGATGTGTTCGCGGTATTCCTCGCCGAGCCGATCGCAGACACCATCGCCGTCATCACGACCGCTACGCTGTTCGCCTTTGAGTTTAAAAAAGTCATGCGCAAGATGCAGGAGGATGCCCATCCTGCCAGTGCCTGACACGATCTTTCCCGGCTGCTCGACATGCGTCCGAAAAACGGGCATACTATAAACAGACAGGAAAGGAGCAGTCACATGAACAACAAAGTGCTTTATGATCTTTCATACGGCGTCTACATCACCGCGGCCGTGGATGACGGACGCCCCGTCGGCTGTGTGACCAACAGCGTCATGCAGATCACTTCGTCACCTGCAACGATCGCCGTCAGCGTCAATCACGACAATTACACCAATGCCTGCATCCGCAAGAGCGGACGATTCTCGATCTCCATCCTCACCGAAGACAGCGATCCTGCCCTCATCGGCACCTTCGGCTTTCACAGCTCCCGCGATACGGACAAGTTCAAGGATATCCGCTTCGAGATGCAGGATGGGCTTCCGATCATCCAGGATGCTTCCGGCTTCATCATCTGCAAGCTCATCGATACGATGGAGACCGCTACCCACACCATCTTCCTCGGCGAGATCACCGCGATGGAAGCAATCAGGCCAGGCACCCCGATGACTTATTCGTATTATCATAAGGTCATCAAAGGCAAGAGCCCGAAAAACGCCCCGACCTACCAGCCGCAGGAAGAAGCGGACGCAGGATCTTCCATCCGCTGGAAATGCATGATCTGCGGCTACATCTATGAAGGAGATCCGCTGCCCGAAGGCTTCAAATGTCCGATCTGCGGCGTCGGCGCCGACATGTTCGAAAAGATCATCACATAGATCCATACAGGGATGACCCTGACGAAGCAACCGTCAGGATCATCCCTGCTTTTGTATCCATGCGCCTTTTCCCGCAAGAAGGGATGCGCGATGCCTGATGGTCCAGAGCACGGCACGATGTCTGTACAGCGCTGATGATGAACGATCGACGACTCCTCACGCAAACGCGATCATGAGGAAGTCCGCCTGCGCAGGATGAGGGAAAAGCCAGATCAAATCTATAATGTGTGCATAGATCGCTCAACATGAAAAAAAGCCTTCGTTGAAAGGCTTTTTTGATCTATATGGTGCCGACTAAGGGACTCGAACCCCCGACCTACGCGTTACGAGTGCGTTGCACTACCAGCTGTGCTAAGTCGGCAGAGAAATGGTGCCGGTACCCAGAATTGAACTGAGCGCTAAGCATTACCATTGCTTTGTATTACCACTATACTATACCGGCGTTGCCTGAGCAATACCTATTATATACAAGCGGACCTCATTACGCAACACTTTTTTGCATTTTTTCTATCTGTAAGTGCTGATACAGTTCTTCCAGCTGGACGGAGATCACATATGGACCGATGGGCCGATCCTGTGCCAGCCAGGATAAGATGACGCCGAGCAGGCCGCCGAGCAAAAAATGCCGGCAGATCTCTTCTTCCTCCTGAACGAAGAGACGCTCCGCGCAGTCGCTCAATGTCTGACAGAGCTCTGCATCTTTCTGTTTCAGGATCATGAAGCGGTAAAAATCCAGATCATCCTTCAGCCATTGAAAGATCGCGATGGCCCGCGGCAGCAGCCGCTGCTTCAACAGATCCTGTTGATAGGCGTGAACCTGATGACGGAGCATTTCCCCATGTTCCTGCGCCAGCGTGGAGAGCGCAGCGTCCATCGACGGGAAATACAGATAAAATGTTCCTCTGGACAGGCCGCAGAGCGCGCAGATCTCCTTGATGGAAGGCATCTCGTTGTTCTGTGCCGCCTCATCATGCACTTTCCGCAGGATGAGATTTCTCGTCTCGATGGAACACTGATATGTCTTCTTCGGCATGCTTTCCCCTCCGTCATGTGTTCTATATTATACACATCCTGCGAAGAAAAAACAAATCCGGACGATCAGATCTTCTTGCCGTTTACCATCTTTTTCGTCAGTCTGACGATCTCGATCACTTCCCGGCGGTTCTTTTCTGGGATCTCGCGGAACAGATCGATCAGCTCCCACTCATCTGCGCTGGGATAGAGCGCGCCTTCCCGCTTGGTCAGCTTCGTGGCCTCATCCAGGGAAAACTCGAGCACTGCGGCGATGGCCGCCGCATCATCGATCGGAATGGATGTCTTTCCACATTCATAATCAGAAATGCCATGCTGGGAAATGCCTACTTCGGCGCCCAGCTCTGTCTGTGTCATGCCTTTGCGTTTTCTTCGCGCAAACATCATCCGCCGAAATCCTTCACCATATTCCACAACATCACCTCTCCCTCTTTTTTGATTATAAAAAGCCAAGGAAAGAGAATGCCAATTTTTAGATGAGATTCCACTAAGAAAGAAAAATATACGAATTAAGTATATCGTTATTTTTTATACTGCTGTAATACAATAATAAAATCGTGCTTTAAATAAATAATAAAAGTTTAAAAATACTTTTTATTATGGGCTCTTTAATGCTTTTGTTTTCTTTAGTTTTTATATATAATCAGTTGCGAGGAGGGACCTTCATGAAAGTGACAAGACTGACAAAACGTGAAACGGACATCATGGAAATCTTCTGGAGAAGCGAGAAACCGCTGTCATCCAACGACATCCACTCTCTCGCCCCGGAGATCAGCATCAACACGATTCAGCCGAATCTGCGCAAGCTCAATGAAAGAGGCTACATTGAAGTCGCCGGTGTCGGATTCACCAGGAATTCCATCACCAGGGAATATCAGCCCCTCATCACACAGGCGGAATATCTCAGCGCCTTTCTGGATGAGAAAACTGCTTATGCGATTGCGGTTTCCTACATTGAAAAATGCGATGATCCGCAGCGGCTGGAAGAGCTCAGGAAGCTTCTGAGCAACAAGTAACACAAATTACGGAACAGGGATAGATGAGAAATACCGTACTGCATTCTGAATCAGACAGAATGTATAAAAGACAGTGCTCTTCTGATCGATATGGCACTGTCTTTTGTTGTCTTTATACGCTGTTTATGACTGCGCTGCGTCGACTGCCGCCATCAGCGCATGCCGCATGCCGTTTTCCTCCAGGGCTTCCACGCCTTTGATCGTGGTGCCTTTCGGCGAACAGACAGCATCCTTCAGCACGGCGGGATGTTCGCCCGTCTGCAGCAGCAGGGCGCCTGTTCCCTTTAACATGCCGGCCGCAAGCTGATAAGCCTGGCTCCGCTGCAATCCATGCTTCACGCCGGCGTCCGCCAGCGCTTCCACCATCATGCAGGCAAATGCCGGGCCGCAGCCGCTGATCGTTCCCGCGATCGCCAGCTGCTCGCTGCTGACGAAGACAAGCAGGGCGCAGCCCGCAAACAATGCCCTTACCGCGTCAAGCTGTTCATCGCTCAGCGAATGACGCTCCTCACAGACCATGACGCCTGCCTGCGCCGCGATCGGCGTATTGGGCATCGTGGAAATATGCGCGCTGCCCGGCGCGAGCAGCTCTTCATAAGCGGCAAACGGCATGCCGGCCGCCACCGACAGCACGATCTTATCGCTGAGCGCATCGCGCAGCGGCATGAGCACATCATGCACCTGATACGGCTTGACCGCCACGATCACCAGATCGACCGCTTCAACGAGCGTGCGCGCATCCGGACACGCATGCATGCCGAGCGTTGCTGTGTTGTCCTGCAGCTTCTTCTGATCTCTGGCGCAGGCATACAGCGCATCCGGCGCGATGCGGCCGCTGCCGATCAGCCCCTGTGCCATCGCCTTGGCCATGTTGCCGAATCCGATCCATCCGACCTTCAACTGATCCATCTTCCATCACTCCTCTTCATCGCTCACACTATATCATAAATCCTGTGTGCTGGAAAGCTTACAATCCCGCATACAGATCCATCACCAGCTGCCTGCACGGCAGCTTTTCATATGCGCCCTCTGCCATCGCCAGCACGGAATGATCCGCATAGATCAGCAGGTCCGCGGCCTCTGCCGCCCGTTTCAGGTAAAAGGCGAATTCCGCGTTGTTCTTTGCCTTCTGCACCATGACATCATGCAGCACGAGGCGCCGCTCTCCCGGGAAGACCGTCAGCCACTTCAGCGATTCGATGTCCAGCCCGCCATAACGCACAAAGAGCGCGAATTCTCCCTGATACAGATAACGGCTGTATTCCCGCTCTCCCTGACGTTCGAGCAGGCGCAGATCCGCCTTGCTCACCTTTTCCTTCCGACGCAGCGTCTCCCTGATGCGCGCAAGCAGCCCTTCCTCTGCCTTGCTCACATGCGCATAGCGCTTCTGATACATGTACATCGGCATCAGATCCAGGCCGGGGAACTGCTGCAGCCGCTCCCATTTCTCCTTGAACAGATGGTTCATGAAGGTGATGTGCACCTCTTCCTCCAGCGTATCCAGGTAGAAGAACAGCGAATCGCTCATCTTCCCCTTGCTCAGTTCCCCGCAGAAGAGCAGCGCACGGCGGCGCGAGGGCAGCGTATGGTCTGCTCGCACACAGCGCTCCTCCCCCAGAAAGAGCGCATGACAGATCGCTTCGCAGGCATCCGCGCCATCCTCATGCACGAAGCGCTCCCGCAACTGCGGATCAGGACAGGGCAGATCGCGCTGAAGCAGCGCATTGAGCGCACTGACCGTCTGGGCCATGGGCAGCTGCAGCTGCGCAGGATCGATGTAACAGCCGCGCTTTCCCACATACTCATCATGATCATAACAAAACAGCACGATGCGTCTTCCGGTGCATAAAAAGTCGATGATCACGCTGGAGTAATCGCTCACCAGCACATCCGCGGCGCAGAGCACATCATACGTCTCCCACTCATCAGGAAAGGGGCGCACATGGCGGAAGGCGCTGAAATCGATGTCTTTGCTGTTGAGGCGGTGCAGCTTGCACAGAAACAGCGTATCTTCATCCAGTCCTTCATCGATCTCGCGAAGCATCTCCTGCAGCTGCCGCGTCTGCTCCTCGGCGCGCACATCGATGACCTTTCCTCTCCACGTCGGCATATAGGCGATGATGCGGCGTCCGCGATCATCCAGCTGCCGGCGCATCTCCTCTCGCCGCTCCGCCTGAAAGAACACCGCGTTGCGCGGATATCCGCCAAACAGCACCTGCCCTTGAAAGAGCTGATCCAGCTGATACGCGGCGCGGATCTTCTCCCAGGTGTAAGCGTTGGGCATGACGAGCACATCGCTGAGCAAGAAGCCGCGCTTCTGGTTGGCTGCGACATACGCGTCTTCCATGAAGTCAAAGCCCAGCGTCTTCAGCGGCGTGCCATGCCACGTCCCGAAGCAGCGCTGATCGGGCCGTTTGCGAAACAGCGGGTGAAACGCGACATCGCTGAGAAGATACTGCGCGCGGGCAAGCGCCTCGAAATATGCCGGCGTTTCCCGTATGACGAAGCGCTCTGCCTTCACCCCATACTGGCTGCAGCGCTGCCGCATCCATTCCTCATTGTCTGCCAGACACACGATCTGCAGGCGCAGCGAAGACAGCTTCTCGCTGGCGCTGATGCACCTGGCCATCGCAAACAGATTGCCGCCCAGATCCAGGCCGTTGTGCGACTCAAGCAGCACCAGGCCGGGGCGGATGGGCTGCTTCATGCATTCCTGATAATGCGTATAGCTTTCCACATCCATCTCATTTTCCTCCCTTCATGACGACATCCTTGAACATCTCCGCGCGCTGCCTGGACACATTGCCGGCGATGAAGCACACCTCAAATTCCTGAAACAGCCGCAGGTTGTAGTCTGTTTCATGCAGGATGCGAAACAGCGGCCGGTAAGCATCGCGCGCCGCGATCACCAGATCCACGCCCAGGCGGCGCTCGATCTGCGTGTAATCATGTGCGAAATCCAGGATCCCCTGCTGCATCGCATCGATGATATGCGGATCGCGGACCTCATCGCGCAGCCAGACAAAATCCGGCTCGCCCTGTTCATCCAAGCAGAAGCGCAGCAGCGAACGCTCATTGGCAGTGAAGATGATCTCATAGATGCGCCGCCAGATATTGCCGTTGCGGTTATGGATGCGCATGATGTCCGCATTGGCCTGACTGGAGAAGATATACGAGTCGATCTTTCCGCAGTCGATCTTCTCATCCACGAACGCATGTCCTTCCGTTCCCAGCAGCGCGCTGCTGATCTGCACATCCATCTGACATGTCTCTTTCAGGAAATATTCCAGGCTGCTGAACGTGGATCCCTTCCAGCCCAGATCGACAAAGCAGACATGCTTTGCCTCTGCGATCTGCGCGCGGTAATACTTCTGGGCCGCACAGCGCTCCTGCGCATAGCTGTCCAGGATCTTCTCCCTATGCGCATACAGCAGCTCCTTCATCTGCGGCGCATTGTCGGCACAGAGCAGCTCATCCTCATGCAGGCCAATTTCCTGCAGGTCCGGGATGAGGAAATCCAGCTCAAGCTCATGCAGCACCTCTCCCAGCGTCAGCGCGCTGCTGATGCGGCGGCGGATATGCCAGTCGAAGAAATGATCGATGTGGCGCTCAAAGGAGAGATGGATGCTCGAGGTGCGGGAAGCCTTGACATAGACCGCATCCACCTGAGCGAAGAAGCGCTGATACACCTTGTAGACGACATCCATGTCCCGCGCCGCAAATAAGAATCGGTCGATGCCCCGGCGCTTTGCGCTCTCATTGAGCCACTTGCAGAAGCCGACGACCAGATAGCCGGCATACGCGTATCCATACTCATAATACGGGTCGAGGCTCTCTCCGCTGTGCAGCTTCGCATTGACCAGCCCCTGCCATATGCTGCCGCTGATCACGCTCATCCGCGTGCCGCGGTAAGGCTTGCCCAGCTCGCTGACATTGGGATAGTGGACCGCCTTCCAGCCGGCCATGCGGCTGCCTTCCACATCCATGCGGTAATTGTCCCCGATGTGGATCACGGAATGACCGGCAAACTGTCCGGACAGCTTTTTCTGCAGCGCGCCATGCAGCTTGCTGCAGCCTTGCTCGCACGAGACATAGATCTCATCCAGGTCATAGCCGCATGCGGAAAGCAGCTCGCGCAGCTGTGCGGCGCGCAGATACATGTTGCTGGTGACGATGATCCGCTTTCCCTGCGCCTGCAGCAGCCGGACGATCTCCTGCATATACGGGTTGGCGAAACAGACGGCGCGCTCCAATTCCAGCTCCTTGCGCATGCCGGTCTCTTTATCGACGCCATAGCGCTGCTCCACCACCTCATAGATCTCTTCGAGAAACACTTCATGATCCTCATGTCTCTGCCGGCACTCTCTTTCTATATTGCGGCGGATCTCCTTGAAATTGGACAGATACAGCGCATTGCCCACCAGCCAGAACACATCCTGCGGCGCTGCGCATGCCCGAAAGATCAGCGTGTCGAACAGATCGAAAGAGACGATGTCATAACGGCCCAGAAGATGCGCCAGCTCTGCGGGATCGCTGCGGATCAGCGATTCGCTCTCCGGATAGCTCAGCGCGGCAGAGCGCGCAGGCGCAGAAGGGGCGGCCTTCTTCTTTTCCCCGGATGGCGGTGTGCCCAGCAGCGGGCGGTCCTGACTGCGGACACGATAATGCCAGTTCAGCGCGGCCAGCAGCTTCCAGTGCTGCAGGCGGTTTTGCTGATGCTCATCCAGATGCGCCATGACATAGCGTTCATATTCATCGCGCACGCCTTCGTTGCTGCGCACCAGCGCATCATAGATCTGCTGTTTCATTCCCATGCTCATTACCTCCTTACAGCTGCAGCTCATCCATCAGCCGCAGCGCTCGTTCCATCACCGGCCGATTCCGCGCGCGTTTGAGCAAGGATACCGGCGCATACGCGTCCGCCCCGGAAATGGCCCGCTGTGCGCCCTGAGGCACACGCTTTACATACAGTGCGGCAAAATCGAGGATCCCGCGCTGGATGAGCGCCCGTGCGCGCGGATCGCCTGTCTGCGGCTTGAACTGCGGCTGCGGTTCGTCCGCCGCATCCAGCATAAAGCCGCGAAAGCCCGGATCTGGCGAGCTGAGCAGCACCTCCACGATCACATTGTGCATCCTGCGCAGATCATGGCCGCGCCACAGCTCACGGTTGTGCGCCGCGGAGAACACATAGCTGTCCAGCGTGCCCGTAAAGAGCTGTCCCTCCACCGCATCCGCATCCGCGTTATGCACCGTATTGGTCCCTGCCAGCAGGCCGCGGATCTCACAGGGGATCTCCCACTTGCGCATCAGCGCGCGCAATGCCAGCGCGCCGCTGCCGGCCCAGCCTACATCGACGGCTGCCGCAAGGCGCGCACCATCCAGGATCCTGCGGTAATACTTGCGCGCCGCCTCATCCTGCTGCGCATAATGATGCAGCACCTCATCCATATGCCCGCGCAGATACGCTTCCGCCTGCTGCGCCAGCTGCCGATCCAGCAAAGCATCCGGCATGACGCCCAGCGAACGCGCGCAAGCCGCCGTCATGTCCTCCAGCTCCATGGACGCAAAGACATCGCATAGCGGCAGCGTGCCGTCGGCCTTGTGATACAGGAAGCGGCGGAAATAATCATGCTTCCACCGCCCTGCCATGAGCTTGGCCGCCGCAAGCCGCGACCAATACACATACGAACAGCGCGCACGCTCCTGCGGATAGAGCATGCCATACACCTGATGCAGGATATCCCCATCCCGCGATAAGAACAACACGCGCTCAATGCCATGCGCATGCACATAGCGGTGGATGTGCTGGCAATAGCCCAGCGCCAGCAGAGAACCATACACGAAGCCCAGCTCATAGGCTTCGGGCAACTGCCGGATGCCGTCATGCAAGGCGGCGTTGACGATGCCCCGGTAAAACGCGCCGCACACCGGCGACATCTGCCGCGCGCGGAAAGGCGCGCCGCAGCGGTTGACATTGGGCAGCTGCACCGCCGCAAGGCCGGCGCGCAGCGCATGATCATGATCAGCGATAGGATCGTCGCCGACCATCACCAGCGAGCATCCGCGCCCATAACGCGCACGCAGCCAGGGGTAGATATCCCCTTTCGCCTTGGACATCCCCCGCTCTGCGGAGACATGGCATTCCTGCAGCGCCGCAAAGCCGTTCATCTTGAGCAGCGTCATGATCTGCGCGCTGGAAAGATACATGTCTGAGACGGCGATCATGCGCGTATCGCTGCGCGAGAGATGCCAGACGAGCGCCTGCATATACGCTCTGCCGGCGCACACCTGCTGTTCCAGCGCCCATTCCGCTGCCATGCCTTCCTCTGCGTCGACGCCGCAGGCATCCTGCAGCTCTGCCCAGATCTGCGCCAGCGTCACTTCGCCATGCCGCCTTCTGAGCCGGTGCTCCGCCTCGATGCGCAGACGCCGCAGATCCGGCACATTCAGCTGATCCGCAAGCAGGTAGAACAGCGCCGCAGGTTCGTCCACGCTGCGCACCAGCAGCGTGTCAAACACATCGAAACAGACCACATCGAACCGGGACAGCCATCGGGCCAGGCGGCCAGGCGAGGGCAGCGCATGCTGCGCGGACTCGCTGCCGACACAGGCTGTCTCCTTCGGATGCAGACGGCGGCGCAGCGCATGCATGGCCGCCTTCTCCCTGCTCATCCGCAGCCGGTCATCGGCATACCGTGTCCGCTCCTCTCCGATCACCCAGTCAAACAGACGCTCTTTCATGATATCCCTCACTTTCTCTTCTCATAAGCCAGACAGACCGCATCCGGCGCGCCGTCCATGCGCAGCTCGCCCTTCTCGATCCAGATCACCCTGCTGCAGATGCGCCGCAGCACCGTCGTGGAATGTGAGACGATGAGCACCGCTGTCCCGCCGCTGATCAGCTCGCGGATGCGCTTTTCGCTCTTTTCGCGGAAAAAGCGGTCTCCTACGCTGAGCACCTCATCCAGGATGAGCACCCCGGACACCTGGCCGGCAGACGCGATGGCAAAAGCCAGGCGCGATACCATGCCGGAGGAATAATGACGCACCTTTTCTTCCATGAACCCTTCCAGTCCGGCAAACGCGACGATCTCTTCATAATGCGCGTCGAGAAAGGCGCGGCTGTACCCGCACAGCGCGCCGCTGAGATACACATTCTCCCGGCCGCTGAGCTCATGGTCAAAGCCTGCGCCCAGCGCCAGCAGCGTGATCTGCCTTCGATCCGCGCGCACCGTTCCTTCGCTGGGCGCATATGTCCCGCAGATGATGCGCAGCAGCGTGCTCTTGCCTGAGCCGTTGGTACCCACGATGCCAACGACCTCGCCTCGGCGCACCGTAAAGCTCACCGCGCACAGCGCCGTGAACCATTCCTGCCTGCGCTCATGCCTCAGCGTACGCACCACGCGCTCCTTCAGGCTGAGCGGCGCATCTCTCTCCAACAAGAAGCGCATCGTGACATGATCCGCTTCGATCACCACATCCGGATCTGAAGGGACCGCGCTCTCCTCAGCCGGCGGCGCTGTCCGAACGGCATACAGCGCCCACAGCGCCAGCACCAGCGCGCTGAACGCAAGCCACAGCAGCGTCTCTGCGTCGATGATCATCCCGATCCCTCCTTTACAGTCGCTGCATCAGCGAGCCGTGCAGCCGCGCATAACAGATCCGCCCCGCCCCCAGCGACAGCAGACACCAAAACAGCATCCGCGCCAACAGCGGCGAAGGCGGCAGCGCCTGTTCCAGCACGATGATGCGGAACGCCTCGATATAGCTGTACAGCGGATTGAACGCGACCAGCGTGCGGGCGATGCCCTGCAGCTGCGTGATCGGATAAAAGATCGCCGAGCAATACATCCACAGCGTCAGCACGACCGTATACAGGTGGCGCACATCCCCGAAGCTGACATAGGCGCAGGCCAGCAGATACGATATGCCCAGCGCAAACCCCAGCAGCAGCACGAAGATCAGCGGGATCAGCAGCATCCCCGCATGAAACGGGATGGCAAAGACGATGAGCACCGCCGCAAAGGCGATCAGGGAAAACAACAGATTGACGAAGGCGGTCATCACCCGGGCGATCAAAAAGAGCTCCGGGGACAGCTGCGCCTTCAGCAGCAGCGCCCGGTTATCCGCAAAGACGCTGATGGACGCCATCGTCGCCGCCGTGAACATCTGCCAGATCAGATAGCCGCACAGGTAATAGATCGGATAATTTTCGATGGAACGGCGGAACATGCCTGAAAAGATGAGCGAGAGCACGGCCATGGACAACAGCGGGTTGAGCACGCTCCACAGGATGCCCAGCGCGCTGCGCGCATATTTGCGCCGCAGCTCACGCATCGTCAGCTCACGGACGATGAACGCATGCTGCTTCATCCCTTTGCCTCCCGCAGCCACTGCCACAAATGCTGGCCGCGCAGGCGTCTGTTGGGATGACATCGGCGCACGCTGCCTGCAGGCCATGCGCTCATGGCAAGCGGCTGATGCGTCACCTTCTGCTTGAGCCGGCCAGACAGCGCATACGCCCGCAGCGCATCATCCGGCTGTTCTGGCGCCAGCTCTCCATCCTGATGCAGCGGGTCATCCCCGAAGCGAAGAGCGCCCAGCCACGCGGCTTCCCGCGCCGTCGGCCTGACCATGAGCAGATACAGCAGGCGGTGAGCCAGCGCGGCATTTCGTTCATCGCTGATCGTGCGCAGATCGCGCGTGGAAAGCTGATCCGCATAAGCGCTGATCTGCGCGCCCAGCGCCTTTGCCCACCGTCTGGCCCGCTCATCCTGCTTCAGGCAGACCGGCACCCATCTGCCCGCCTCTTGACGATAGCCGGCGCACATGCCATGCGGTGCGCCATAGACGGCTTCAAACAGCGCAGGCACGAAGAACGCGCGTCGGCGCAGATCAGAAGAAGGGGAAAAGAAATACGCATGATATGCGGCAGGGTCTGCGCCAGGCTGCAGCCGGGACAGGCCGAAATAAAACCCTTGCGGCTGAGGCAGCCCCATCGCTTCGCACATGGCGGACAGCGTCATCTGCAGCGATCCGATCCAGCCGCTGTCTACGATGGCATAAGCGCCTTCTTCCAGCCCTTCCTGCTTCAGATAGCCCTGCAGGGCGTCATATGCTGCTTTCGCCTCCGCGCTCATCCAGCGGACAAACGCCGGATCTGAGCACAGGCGCTTGCGCAGCTCATCCCCCTGATCAGGTGTCAACGGCGCATCCGGCCCGTAAGGCAGCGCCAGCTGGCGCAGGCACGCTTCCTGCTGCTGAGCAGGAAGCATCGTCCGCGCGATCAGCGAGCGCGGCGTCATCTGCAGCGATGGGCGCAGCAGCAGCCGCAGCGCTTTTTCCATATCGATATGCGCATATGACCGATGAAGCGAGAGCCGGGAACAATACAGATAGCGGATCTCCATCCGCACGCCCAGCGCGCCGCACAGCCGCTTTGCCGCCTCTGCCATCATCCAGCCATCGCGCGAGAGAAAATACAGCGTGCGGATGCCGCGGCGCTGCGCTTCTTTCAGCACCCAGATGACAAACCCGCACAACACCGGCCCGAATACCGCATAGGCATACTGATCGAGCCGTTTCATCGAATCCGTGCGCACCGCCATCAGCGCCATCCTGGCCATCACGCGGCGAAAGCGCATGATGTCATCCGCATAGCGTCTCTGCTTGATGCGCCAGTGCAGCCGCGGCGGCGTCATGGCGACGAACAGCGGCTTGACGACATAGGGCAGCGCAGACAGCGAGGGCAATCCGAGCGCGGCAAACCCTTTGCCGCGTGTGCGCGCCTCTCGAAGCGCATGCGGGAAAGACCGCCGGTGATAACTGTTCCGGTCTTCCCGGTACAGATAAAGATATTCCTGCACATTGGCCCCCTGCAGCCCTGCCGCATGCAGGCGCATGAACAGCTCATAGTCTTCGCTGCGGCCGATGCTGCGCACTTCACAATAGCCATCTGCCAGCGCATGCGCGCGAAACATCACCGAGGGGTGGATATATGGAGAATGCGGCAGGAAATCCCGCGCGCAAGGCTCCCGGGGCACCCGCACATGCCCCCATGCCCCATCCTCATCCACAAGCCTGCAGCAGCAGCCTGCCCAAGCATACTGCGCATGAGCCTGCAGAAAGTCATACAGTCGCTGCAGACGATGCGGGGCTGAGAGATCATCGGCATCCATGCGCGCGATATAGCTTCCGCGACTGGCTGCGATGGCCGCATTGAGCGCCGTGCTCAGCCCCTTGTGCCGCGGCAGACGGATGAGCCGGATGCGCGCATCCAGCAGCGACGCTTGATCGATCCAGTCCCTTCCCTCGCCATGCGTCCCATCATCCACCATGATCAGCTCCCAGTCCGAAAATGTCTGGGAACAGATGGACAGCACCGCCTGAAACAGGATCTGACGGCTGCGGGGCTGATAGACCCCCATGATCACACTGATTTTCACTTCCATACGTCTCGATCCATCCTCTCATAGATTTCCTGCATGATCCGATGCGTATGCCGCTTTTCATACTGCCATACGGAGATCACACAGCGCTTGCGCAGCTGGCCGCGCTCAGCCGCCGGCATGGCACGCAGCTTCTTCAGCGCCTCTCCCATCTGCTCGCTCAGCTTCTGCGGGGCGCACAGCCAGCCATTGAAGGCATTGCTCATGTATTCCCGGGTGCCGCGGTTATCCGCCGCGATCACCGGAATGCCCATGGACAGCGCCTCCAGCGCCGCCATGCCCAATCCCTCCCGCCGGGAAGGGAACAAAAAGACATCGGCACAGCCGACGATGGAGCGGATATCGCTGACATGCCCCAGCAGGCGCACATTGTCCTGCAGCCCGCATGCCTGGATCATGTCCTGAAGGCGGCGGGCGAATGGCCCTTCCCCGCAGATGAGATAACACACATCCCGCATGTCCCATCCCTGCGCCTTCAGCTGCGCAAACATGTGCAGGACCGCCTCATGATTCTTATTGCCGTTGAGCTCGCCCGCCGAGACAGCCAGAAAGCAATGCGCATCCACCTGCAGCGCCCTGCGGCAGCGAAGACGCTCATGCGGGCCCATCACCGTGAAATGCGCCATATCCAGCCCGACGCCGGGGATCAGCCACACGCTTCCCCCGGGCTTCAGCTTCAACCGCCTGGCTCGGGCGTGATCCTCCTCATTGATGGTGATGAGCACATCGGTATGAGCCGCCAGCGCACGCTCAGCCAGATAATACAACGTGTTATTGAGCAGCGGCGCGCCCTTGTAAAAATGAAAGCCATGGGCGGTATACAGCACATAGAGCGGACGTTTCGACAGTCTGCCAGCCAGCCTGCCCAGCACGCCGCCCACCGGCGTGTGACAGTGCAGCACCCGGATATCCAGCTTCTCGATGAGCAGGAGCAGCTGAGCAAGCGCCGTGCGGTTGTCATGATACAGATAGGGAGAGCGGGCGACGCTGATGTGATGCATGATGACCCCCATCTGTTCCATCACCTGTGTCTCTCCCTCATGATGCTGCTCATGCATATTGGCCGCACAGTGCACCTCATACCCAAGCGACTGCAGGATGCGCACATCGCCTCGTTCGAACTTATAGAGAAAGCTGCTCACATTCGCCACGATCAGTATCCGCTTCACCTGGATCCCTCCACCATGTTCATTCATCGTTTAGTATGGCTGTTCACGCACGGGTTATGCCGCCAGGATGAATTCCTTGAAATGCGGCAGGAAACGGGTTAAAATGAAATCAATGTAAGGGGTGCCATGATCATGGCATCGAGGAGGAAACATGGAACGACAGAAAACTGTGTACATCACCGGGCACCGTCATCCGGACACGGACTCGATCGCGTCGGCCATCGCCTATGCACTGCTGCAGCGCCGCAAGGGCATCAACGCCGTCCCTTGCCGGCTCGGTCCGATCAATACGGAGACGCGCTGGCTGCTGGAGCGCTTCGGCTTTGAAGAACCGATGCTGTTCGAGGATGCCCGGGCCACGATAAAAGAGATCGACATGGACCCGCCGCTGACCATCACGCCGGAAACGACGATCTATGAGACGCTGCAGCTGATGAAGCAGAACAACAAGCAGTCTTACGGCGTCGTCAACCAGAAGGGACAGCTGCTGGGCATGGTGACCCGCAGCGACCTCTCCCGCGTCGGATTGGGCGATACCGCCGCCGCCATCCAGCTGCTCAAGGATACTCCGCTGGATTACATCGCCAAGACCATCCGCGGCTTCTTCGCCTACCGCGATGAAGAATATCACTTCAACGGCAAGGTCAGCATCATCGCCATGACAGAGACCGGGCTCAACGACTATGACATCCGCGACCGGCTGGTCATGCTGGGCAATGACACCGAGGCGCAGAAGGCCGCCATCCGCAAAGGGGCCGGCATCCTGGTCGTCGTTTGGACAAAGGAGATCGCGCCGGAAGTCATCGAGCTGGCCAAAGCGCATCACTGCCCGATCATCATCTCCGGACACGGCACGATGAACACTTCCCGTTATCTGTATTTCGCGCCGCCGGTGCGGCTGATCATGCTGAAAACGCTGGTCAGCTTCAATATGGACGAATTCGTCGAAGATGTCGGAAAGAAGATGCTGAAGAGCCGTTACCGCAGCTACCCGGTCATCGACAACAACAACTATCTGCGCGGATACCTTTCCCGCTATCATATCCTCGACTATCGCAACAAACAGGTGATCCTGGTCGATCACAATGAGTACGCCCAGTCGGTCAAAGGCGTGGAAAAGGCCGATCTGCTGGAGATCATCGATCATCACCGCATCTGCGATATCGCCACCAGCCGGCCGATCTCCTTCCGCAATGAGATCATCGGTTCCACGGCATCCATCATCACCTCCATCTATATGGAAAACCAGATGGACATCCCCAAGAATGTGGCGGGCCTGCTGCTGGGCGCGATCCTCTCGGATACGCTGAAGTTCCGCTCCCCGACCACGACGCCCAAAGACATCGGTCTAGCCAAGACGCTGGCACATATCGCCGACCTGGACATCGATGCCTTTGCTTCAGAGATGTTCCGCGTCAGCTCCAACATCTCGCAGAAGAGCGTACAGGAACTGATCACCCAGGATGTCAAGACATTCCAGATCGATTCTCACAAGGTCATGATCGCCCAGATCATCATCTCGGCGGTCGATGAGGTACACAGCATCGAAGATGAGCTGCAGCAAGAGATGAACAGCTTCGCCATCGACAAAGAACTGGACCTGTTCGTCGCTGCCTTTACCAGCATCCTGGAAAACGGCTCCATCTTCTATGCGTCCGGCCCGCTCAGCGAGATCGTGACCGAAGCATTCCCCAACCATCACGGCGCACACAGCTTCCAGGAAGACATCCTCTCCCGTAAGAATCAGATCGTGCCGCTGCTATCCCGCGCCATCATCAACTCTGCGGGATGAAAGCTTAACGTAAAAAAAATTCTGCAGGCCATGCGCTTGCAGAATTTTTTCATGCTTTTCATCGATCGAAGGAGATATCAGACTTATTCCGACAGGGACTCTGATTCGCTGTCAGCCTGCTGATGTCCTATGCACGGACATCCTCCTTCTTTGCAAATGCTTTGCTCATCTCTTGACCAACCCCCTGTTTTCGATCTGCAAAGCAACATCCGCGAATTCCCTCGCATCAGGGTCATGGCTGGTAAAGATCAGCGTTGCTCCTTCTCGCACAGCTTCTTCCAGCAGATCTTTCGCCGTGCCCTTCATCTTATTGTCCAACGCGTCAAACGGTTCATACAGGATGATATATCTAGGCTTCTCCATGATTGCCTGGATCAATCTCAACTTTTGCTTCATCCCCAGCGAATACTTCGATACTAATATTATAAACTTTTGTGAGTATCCAGTTAAGTACCCTAGGTAGTATTATCAATGAAATAAACGGTTAAAATGTACGACTTATTAGTCTTATTTAAAACTCTGTAATTGTTCTAAGCTAACAAGGGCCCCCAGATGGGTACTCACATAAACTTTTAAATTTATCTATATTAAATATGCAAATACAGACATTCCTATGTTTTTCCATCATATCTGCGGCTTGCGCTATGCGGAATGTTTAAACAATAAAACCCAATCAGCATGATGCCAATTGGGTAATTCATTTCACTTATTTAACACGCAAATCAATTTTCAGAAATGACCTTTAAAATAACCGAATCATCGATCAAACATTCTAGCATGATATGAGAGATCGGCTTCTTTGATTTGCTCCTTGTCTTATACTGTTTGATCAGATTGATCGCTGCTTTCCTGAACATATTCAGGTGCTGCTGCACCTTCTTATCTTCTATCCGGCACCAATCTTCTTCAAAATGTACGTCCAACAGCCAGTGCATCGTTTCTACCGACCATTCCATGCGCGCATGATGCAACAGTTCTTTCGCACTTAAGTCCCGACTGCTTATATAGTAATGCCACTCGCTGCTCTGCCCTTTCGCGCTTTTAAATTCTGTATGGATCGCTCCTATGCTCTTCAGATTCTTCCAGTTTTTTCCTTGTTCCAACCATTCGATATCTGATGTCACATACGCGCTTCTCGTCTCTATTCGTCCGTAATTCTTTTCTGTCTTCACCAGCGCATCCATCTTCTCACGCAGTTCTTTATCTTGTACGTATGCTTCGATATCCTTTTTCAATGCTGGTTGGTTATCTTTTGCGCATAACAGATAATCGGCTTTCTGTTCTACGATGATCTTGGCTGTTTCCTTCTGACAATTCATCGCATCTGCTGTGATCATCTGGCCTTCGATATGCAATGCATTCAATAACTCCTGTACTGCCGGGATCTCATTGCTTTTCTCATCCGTGCTCCGCTGCGCCAACGTGAGGCCGAGTTCAGAAATCTGCGCACTGATGATATGCAGGGGGCTGTCCATTTTCGATATCCGATTTGTCGAACAAATGGTCTTTCCATCAAGCGAGATGGTCAGATCTCTTACTTTTTCAGGCAGAAATGAAACGACCCAATTCATGAAGCACTCATTGAGCGTTTCCGTTTTGATCATCTTCAGCATGCAGAGGATCCAGTAATAGCAGGGTACATGTTCAATTCCAAAACGCTCCTTCAAAAAGCTGCTTACTCTGTCGCTTGCGGCCCACTGATGAATCTGGCTTATATTTCGCAAACCGCACATGCTGCCTAAGATGACGATCGTGATGACATCGGGGATACGGCAAAAATATCCGTTGTATTCTTCTTCTGTTTCTACTTCTTCAAAGTACTCTGTAATTCCATTTTTCTTCATGCATTTACTGTATCATCTTTTTGGCTTTTTGGAAAATTGATTTGCGTGCTTATTTAATGTGTCCACTTGACAGGGACCGGATCAGATTCCTGCGGCTCATTCTTTATAATATGGTCTCCATGCCGACCTTCTGCGGTTTCAGGCCGCAGGATTCGTAAAACTTCATCGCTGCTTCGTTGCAGCTCCACACATTGAGCGTGAGGTTGTAACAGCCATGCGCTCTGGCGTACTGCTTGGCGGCCTCGTACAGCGCTGATCCGATGTGCTGGCCGCGCAACTTTTCATCTACGCACAGATCATCGATGTATAATGTCTTGATGTCGGTCAGGATATTGTCGCCGATGTGCTGCTGGAAGATGCAGAACGCATAGCCCAGCAGTCGGTCTTCTTCATCCACCGCAGCCAGGATCGGCCGCTCATCATCACCGATGATCGCTTTCAGCTGCTCATCGGTATATTTTCTTGTTCCATACTTGAACAGATCCGGACGGCCGCGGTGATGGACCATCGCCACTTGCATGAGCAGCTCATCGATGCGTTCCATATCCTTGATCTGCGCTCTTCTGATCTTCATAAATGACACCCTTTCTATTCTTCGGCCAGTGCCCGGATATGCTGAAGCAGCGGCACATGGCGGTTGATGAGATTGACGAACTGGCCGACGCTGACGGCAGAGAGCAGCGTCCCGACGCCCACGCCGACGATATTGCCGAAAAACAGCCACGACAGCAACGCCGCGATGAGGATGAGCGTCACATCGAACACGACCTTGACACTGCCGAAGCGCCTTCCGCTGACTTTGCTGATGGCGGCGACGATGCCTTCACCAGGCACCATGATGAGATCCGGCGCCACTTCGACGCTGATGCCGAAAGCGAGCACGATGCAGCCGGCGATGGCGCTGAGCACACGGGTGAACAGCTGCTGCGGCGCATAGAACGAAAGCATCGCCATGAAGACATCGATGCTGGCGCTGAACACGACATTCACCACGATCTGCAGCAGCTGGATCGGCTTGAACTGTCTCCTGAGCAGCAGGGCCTGCAAGACGATATACACCATGTTCATGATGAATGAGAACATGCCAAAGCTGATGAAAGGCATCTGCAGGCTGAGCACATACGGGATGCTGGAGATCTGCGAAGTGCCTAAGGCTCCTTTGGTGATCAGCACGATGCCAAAGGAGTTGATGAGGATCCCGGCCGAAAACCAGACCAGCCTCTCAATCTGGCGGCTCATGCCGGCTCCTCCAGATTGGCGCTGACCTGTCTGAGCAAACGCACCAGCGTCTGACGTTCCTGCGCATCGATGCCGCGCAGTGCACGCTCATCGCTGCGCCGGCAGATGTCATGGACTTCTTCGGCGAGCGCACGCCCTTTTTCCGTAAGATAGGTCATGGCGGCGCGCCGGTCGCGCTCATGAGGACGGCGGACGATCAGCCCCAGCTGTGCCATCCTGGCCAGCAGCGATGTCACCGTCGATTTGTCCAGCACACATCCCTCAGTGATCTCCCTGGCCATCGCCCCATCATGCTCAAGCAGATACAGCAGGATCTTCGGCTGTCCCGGCATCAGCTTCAGCTGAGACGTCTGCGCAACGATGGCGCGGTTGCTGAAGTGAAAGCTCCTCAGCAATTGAAAATGCAATTCTTCTTCCAGCATCCTGTCCCTCCTTTTTGTTTGAATTCAAACTAATTATAGACAGTGCACAGCACGCTGTCAATCTTCTCTCGCAAAGAAGCGCTGAAGACGGCATCAGGCTGATCAACACGGTAAAGATCGTGTCCAAGCTAGCGGACAATGTCAGAAATCGTCCGTTCCATGCTCAGTCCCAGGCCGTCATAAGCATACGTAAAGATCTTCGGCATGCCATCCTCGTCGACGCGCAGCGTCGCGGTATATGCATTGCCCGCATCGCTCTCCCCGCTGATCGTCCAGGTGTCGCCTTCCAGCGTGAACTGCGCATCTTCCAAATTATCCATCATCATGAAATACTGCTGGGACATGCGCTGTGCCGTCTCGTCCTCGTAGCCGTCACTGTATGTCCGGACACCGTTTTCATAGGAATGCACGAGCGCGCAGCTCTCTTCCTGACCGCTGCCTTCCAGCTCTGAAGAACTGCAGGTCACGTCTTTGCTCGTCCCATCTTCATACACATGATACGACATCGTCGTCTCGCTCGCGCTGTCTCCTTCTTCGCCCACGCTCACCGTTGTCTCGCTGCGCTCTTCATAAGCATAATCTTCCCCGTAGTCTTCGTCTGTGGAAACCGTGCTCACCCGATAGCTCTGCACCTCATCCAGCTGTGCGATCACTGCCGCATAGCCTTCATAATCGGCCGCCGCTGCCGGCTGCTCCTGTACTTCCCCGCTGCATCCGCACAGTGCCGCGCTCAATGCCACGACTAGAAATCCCTCACGTCTCATCTTGTCTTTCCGCCTTTCAAATATCTTTATCTTAAAGCCGGTCCGCAATTTTGTAAACCGTTCATTCTGAACTTCTGATGAATCTTTTCAACAGAAAAAGAGGCAGTCTGCGTGACTGCCCCTGATCGGTCATTTCAGCACTGCGCCTTCATCGGCAGAGGAAACCAGACGGGCATAGCGTTCCAGCCAGCCGCCCTTGACCTTCGGCTCCAATGGCTTCCATTCGCCAAGGCGCTTCTGCATCTCTTCCTCGCTGATCCGCAGATCGATCGTTCCTGCGTTGATGTCGATGTCGATCAGCTCGCCTTCGCGGATGACGGCGATCGGTCCGCATGATGCCGCCTCCGGAGAGACATGGCCGATGGCCGCGCCTCTGGTTGCGCCGGAGAACCGGCCGTCGGTGATCAGCGCGACATCCTTGTCCAGCTTCATGCCGGCCAGCGCGCTGGTCGGGTTGAGCATCTCCCGCATGCCTGGACCGCCCTTCGGCCCTTCGTAGCGGATGACCACCACATCCCCTTTGACGATCTTACCATCATAGATCGCCTCGATGGCTTCTTCCTCGCTGTCAAAGACACGCGCCGGGCCGGTATGCTTGAGCATGGCGGGATCCACGGCGCTGCGTTTGACGACGCAGCCCTTCGGTGCGATGTTTCCAAAGAGGACGGCGATGCCGCCGGTCGGCGAATTCGGGCTCTCGATATCTTTGATGATGTGATGATCGAGATTCTTTGCCTGTTCCAGGTTTTCCCGGATCGTCTTGCCGGTGACGGTCATCAGCGTATCATCGATGAGGCCTTTCTTCTGCAGCTCCTTCATCACTGCCTGGACACCGCCGGCGCGATACAGATCGACGATATGATCCGGTCCGGCAGGGGCCAGCTTGCACAGATTTGGTGTGGACTGCGAGATCTCATTGATGACGTTGAGGTCGAGCTCGACCTGCGCTTCCTTTGCGATGGCAAGCAGATGCAGCACGGTATTGGATGAGCAGCCAAGCGCCATATCACAGGCCAGACCGTTGCGCAGCGCCTGTTCGTTGACGATGTCGCGCGGCCGGATGCCCTTCTCCACCATGTCCATCACGGCCATGCCGGCTTTCTTGGCCAGCTGCATGCGGCCGGAGTACACGGCCGGAATGGTGCCGTTTCCCGGAAGGGCGATGCCCAGCACTTCGCACAGGCAGTTCATGGAGTTGGCCGTGAACATGCCGGAGCAGGAACCGCAGCCCGGGCAGGCGTTCTGCTCGATATAGGTGAGCTCATCCTGATCGATCAGCCCGGCTTTCTTGGCGCCGACGGCCTCAAACATCGTCGAAAGGCTCATGTCCTTGCCGCGGTCATTACCTGGCAGCATCGCGCCGCCGCTCATGACGACGGCCGGGATGTTGACGCGCAGCGCCCCCATCAGCATGCCTGGCACGATCTTATCGCAGTTGGGCACGAGCACCGCGCCGTCAAAGCCATGGGCGTTGAGCATCGTTTCCACGCTGTCCGCGATCAGCTCGCGGGAGGCGAGCGAATACTTCATGCCGATATGGCCCATCGCGATACCATCGCATACACCGATGGCCGGCACCATGATCGGTGTCCCGCCCGCCATGCGGATGCCGGCCTTCACCGCATCCGTGATCTTATCCAGATGCAGATGTCCCGGCACGATCTCGCTGTGGGCGCTGACCACGGCGATCAGCGGACGCTCCAGCTCCTCCTGGGTCAGGCCCAGCGCATAGAACAGCGAACGCTGCGGTGCGCAGGCATCTCCTTTTAATACTCTGTCACTTGGTCTGCTCATTGTATTCACCTGATTTCCAATCGTTTATTTCTTCAGCCAGCTCATCATGTTGCGCAGCTTCTTGCCGACTTCTTCAGACGGATGCTCCGCATGCACACGGCGCATCGCCAGGAAGTGTGCACGTCCGGCAGCCTTGTTCTCCGTGATCCAGTTTCCGGCGAACGTGCCATCCTGGATCTCACGCAGCACGTTCTTCATCTCCTTGCGGGTCTCTTCGGTGATCAGACGCTTGCCAGTGATGTAATCGCCGTATTCAGCCGTATCAGAAATCGAGTAGCGCATCATCGCGAAACCGCCGCTGTTGATCAGGTCGACGATCAGCTTCATCTCATGGATGCACTCGAAATAAGCCATTTCCGGCGCATATCCAGCTTCTACCAGCGTATCGAAGCCGGCCTGCATCAGTTCGCAGACACCGCCGCACAGCACGGCCTGCTCACCGAAGAGGTCTGTCTCGGTCTCTTCTTTGAACGTGGTCTCGATGATGCCCGCGCGTCCTGCGCCGATGCCGCTTGCATAAGCCAGCGCATACTCACGCGCCTTGCCTGTCGCATCCTGATGGATGGCGATCAGAGAAGGAACGCCCTTACCTTCCAGATACTGGCTGCGCACGGTGTGACCCGGGCCCTTCGGCGCACACATCGTCACGTCGACGCCTTCCGGTGCCACGATCTGCTTGAAGTGAATAGAGAAGCCATGGGCGAACATCAACATGTTTCCCGGCTCCAGGTTCGGCTTGATGTCCTTTTCATAGATATCCGGCTGGTTCTGATCCGGCGCCAGGATCATCACGACATCTCCGGCCTTGGCCGCATCTGCCGTATCCATGACCTTCAGTCCGGCTTCCTCTGCCTTCGCGCGGCTCTTGGATCCCGGACGCAGTCCGACGACGACGTCGATCCCGCTGTCATGCAGGTTCTGCGCATGCGCATGTCCCTGGCTGCCAAAACCGATGATCGCAACGGTCTTTCCTTTCAGTAAATCCAGATTACAGTCTGCATCATAATATACCTTTACCATTTCAAATTCCTCCTCTTGCTAACTGTTTTCCTCATCTATATTAACGCACATGGGTGCGGTAATATCAGTATACGGTCTCCCTCGACAGCTCCAGCGCCACGCCGCCGGTGCGGCTGATCTCCCGGATATGGAAGTCCTGAAGCTCTTCGATGAAGTAGTTGATGCTGTCCGGCGTATCGGTGAGCTCGATCACATACACATCGCCTTCCACGATCTGCAGCCGTCCGCCGAAATCAGACACGGCCTGCTCGAACGCTTCCATCTGCGCCTTCTTCGGCTCTGCCTTGATCAATACGACCTCCCGGATGAACAGCTGCTCTTCCGGGATCTCCACCACGGCCTTCACATCCTCCAGCTTGGCCAGCTGCAGCTTGATCTGATTGATCACGCGCTCATCGCCATGCGTGGTGATCGTGATGCGGGAGAAGCGCGGATTTTCCGTCTCTCCCACCGCCAGCGAATCGATATTGAACCCACGCTGGCCAAACAAATTGGTCACTCTGGTCAACACGCCGAAATGGTTGGCGACCAGCAGCGATAATACATTTCGTTCCATATGCTTCCCCCTTAGTTTCCGATGATGATGTCCTTCGCACCTTTTCCCGGCGGGATGATCGGATAGACACAGTCATCCTTGTCAATCCAGCAGTCGACGACACAGACGGTATCGCTGTGCATGGCCTCCTTCATGACCGGTTCGATATCATAGCGGTTCTTGATGCGCAGGCCCTTTCCGCCAAACGCCTCCGCCAGCTTCACATAGTCGGTGGCGCGGTCGATCGTCGTATTAGAGTAACGGTGCTCATAAAACAGCGTCTGCCACTGGCGCACCATGCCCAGCACATGATTGTTGAAGATGAGCACGACGATCGGCAGCTTCTCGCTGACCGCGGTGGCCAGCTCGTTCATGTTCATGTGGAAGCTGCCATCCCCCGTGACGAGCACGACCGGTCGCTTCGGGTTGGCGATCTTGGCACCGATGGCGGCGCCCATGCCGAATCCCATCGTGCCTAAGCCGCAGGAGCTCACGAAGCTGCGCGGGCGGGTGAATTGATAATACTGTGCCATGATCATCTGATGCTGGCCGACATCGGTGACGATGATCGCATCCTCGCCGACGATCTGATGCAGCGTCAAGGCCAGATCGCGCGGATCGACCGCGTCCCCCTCCTTCGGCTTAGGCAGACCAAGCTTCGTCTTAAAATCCTTCAGCGTGTCGGTCCACTCCTTATGGCGTGTCTCCGGCATCCGCTCGATCATGTGCTTCAGGATGTATTTGGCATCTCCCACGATGGCCATATCCGAATGCACGTTCTTGGAGATCTCCGACGCGTCGATGTCAAAATGGATGATCTTGGCATTCTTGCCAAATTCCTCACGATTGCCTGCCACACGATCAGAGAAACGCGCGCCGATCGCGATGATCAGATCCGTGTTGAGCGTCGCATAGTTGGCCACCGGCGTGCCATGCATGCCGATCATGCCCAGATACAGATCATAATCATACGGCACGGAAGACAGGCCCATCATGCTCGTGGTGATCGGAATATCCATATGCTTGGAGAAGCTGAGCAGCTCCTTGGTCGCTCCGGCGCTGATGATGCCGCCGCCGGAATAGATCAATGGACGCTTAGCTTCCTTGATGGCGTTCATCGCCTCCTCGAACTTGGCCTCATCCACCTTGGGCAGCTTGCGGATGCGGTACTTGGGCAATGGGATATATTCCGTGACCGCTGCGGTCACATCCTTGGGAATGTCGATGAGCACCGGCCCCTTGCGCCCTGAATTGGCGATCACGAACGCCTTGCGCACCGTGGCGGCCAGATCCTCCACCCGCTGCACGATGAAATTATGCTTGGTGATCGGCATCGTGATGCCCGCGATGTTCACCTCCTGGAACGAATCTCTGCCCAGCAGATCATTGGAGACATTGCCGGTGATGGCGACCACAGGAACGCTGTCCATGTACGCGGTCGCGATGCCGGTGACCAGGTTGGTCGCTCCCGGGCCGCTGGTGGCCAGGCAGACCCCGGTCTTCCCGGTGCTGCGCGCATAGCCGTCCGCGGCATGCGCCGCCCCCTGCTCATGGGAAGTCAGCACATGGCGGATCTCGTCGCTCTTCTCATATAATGCATCGTAAATGTTCAGCACTGATCCGCCGGGATAACCGAATATCGTATCCACTCCCTGGTCGATCAGAGACTGTATCAGTATCTGTGAACCATTCATCTTCATCCGTGTCTTCCTCCTTTACTCCAATGTCACATCATAGCCGTTCGCCCTCAGTTCACGGATCATCGCCTCGCCATGCTCCTTGCTGCTGACCTCGACCCCCATATGGATGATGGTCTCATTCAGGTTCAGATCCGCTGAAATGCGGTCATACCGCACTTCGATGATATTGGCATTGACCTCATGCAGGATGCCCGCGATCTTTTCCAGCGATCCCGGCACATCGAGCATCGGCGTCTTAAATTTCATGTTCCGTCCTCTGGTCACCAGGCCCTTTTCCACGACCTTGTGAATGAAGGACACATCGATGTTTCCTCCGGAAAGGACACAGACGACTCGTTTGTCCGCGACATCGATCTTGTGATTGAGCACCGCCGCCAGCGAACATGCGCCGGCCGGTTCCACCACCTGCTTTTCCCGCTCCAGCAGCAGCAGGATCGTAGAAGCGATCTCATCATCGCTGACCGTCACCATCTCATCCACGTTCTCCTGGATGAGCGCTACCGTCTTCTCTCCCGGGTTCATGACCGCGATGCCGTCCGCGATCGTATTCACGGTGTCCGTCGAACAATGCTTCCCGCTGCGGAAGGAACGCACGATGGCGTCCGCGCCCTCAGCCTGCACGCCGACGATCTTGATGCGGGGATTGATCTGCTTCGCGTAGAAGCTGATGCCGGCCAGCAGGCCTCCTCCCCCTGCCGGAACGACGATCATGTCCACGTTGGGCAGATCGCGGCAGATCTCATAGGCAATGGTCCCCTGCCCGGCGATCACGTCCTCATCGTCAAAGGGATGAATGAACACCGCGTCGCGCTCCTGCTGGATGCGCAGCGCCTCTTCATAGCATTCGTCATAGTTGTCGCCGGCCAAGACGACCTCAGCGCCATATCCTCTGGTGGCCATCACCTTGGCGATCGGCGTGCTCTTGGGCATCACGATCGTCGCCTGCATGCCCAGCTGTGCGCTCGCATAGCTTACCCCCTGTGCGTGATTGCCCGCGCTGCTCGCGATGACCGGACGCGTGCTGCCTGCTTCCTTCAGCCGCGCCAGCTTGTTGAAGGCGCCCCTGACCTTGAAGGAACCGGTCTTCTGCCGGTTTTCGCTCTTCAGGAACAGGTCGCATCCGCTCATGGCCGAAAACGTCTTTGAGCTGGTCACCTTCACGTTATGGATATTGCCCTGCAAGCGCTTCGCCGCGGCCTCTACATCTCTGCTGTTCATTTAACCCCTCCTATTTAACAAAAAAGCAGCCTATCTGAAATAGTGCTGCTTTTCTTTCAATCCTCATCATCACTCAGCAATGACAAAAGAGATCTGTTGCCGGAGAACCGCTCTGCGGTATTCTTGAAAGAAAAACAGACTTGCTTAGGACTATAAGGATAATAATAATCACTGCCAGGCCCATCATGGCGTCCACTTCCTTTCAGATCCGGTGTTGTTCATAGTTTAAAACTTTTTATGAGGCATGTCAATACAATTGATAATATTTTCTGAAAATACTTGCTGTTTGTTTCATTATTTTATGAAACCGCTCTTTTTCCCGCTTTTCAAACGACTTCGGTTTCGCTATAATACATGGTATATACGCAAAGGGGGCTTCATCTATGTATCAGGAATACGCCCGTCTCGTCGTCTACCGCGGGTTCCCCGCTGACAGCATCTTCCGTCAGCTGTGCAGCATCATCCGCGAGTTCGATGAAGGAAGCGCGCCGAAATACGAACTGATCGACCGGATCCACGCCCAGATCAAGGCGCTGCTCGATCTGTCTACCGAATGCGGATTCGACGGCAATCTGTGGCACTGTTATCTGACCTGGCTGCTCATGACCCACGAGAATTCCTTCTCTTTGGTCTGCGAGAAGAAGCCGGCTCCGCAAGGGACGGTCAATCTGTTCGTCCTGCAGGATCTGCAAGTGTTCCGGGAACTGTTCGACTATGACTTCAGCCGTCTCGAAAAACGGCTGAATCTCGACTGCTTCTCGCTGATCACCCACTATCACGCCGTCGCCAAGAGCGAGCGCATGTACAACCGCGGCGTCAGCGAGATGGTGCTGCAGATGGTGGACAAGCTGGAGAACAGCGAGAGCGCGGAAGAGATGTATGACGCGCTGACCGACTTCTACACCCGATACGGCGCCGGCATATTCGCCTTCAACCGCGCCTTCCGCTTCGAGCAAAGAGAAGGTGATCTCACCTTTCTGCCGATCCGCAACATGGACAACGTCGTGCTCAGCGACCTGGTCGGCTATGAGATGCAGAAACAGCTGCTCATCGACAACACGCGCGCCTTCGTCGAAGGGCGCAGCGCCAACAATGTCCTGCTTTACGGAGACAGCGGCACCGGCAAATCCACCAGCATCAAGGCGATCGTCAACGAGTTTTATCAAGACGGCCTGCGCATGGTCGAGATCTACCGCCATCAGTTCAAGGATCTCTCCGCGCTGATCGCGCGCCTCAAGCTGCGCAGCCACCGGTTCATCATCTATATGGACGACCTCTCTTTCGAAGATTTCGAGACCGACTATAAATTCCTGAAGGCCGTCATCGAAGGCGGAGTGGAGACCCGGCCGGAAAACATCCTCATCTACGCCACCAGCAACCGCCGCCACCTGATCAGGGAGACATGGAGCGACCGCAGCGACATGAACGAGGATGAGCTGCATCACAGCGACACCGTGCAGGAAAAGCTCAGCCTGGTGGCGCGCTTCGGCTTGTCCATCTGCTACGAACGGCCGAATCAGAAAAACTACATGAAGATCGTGTGCGAACTGGCAAGGCGCTATCCGGAGATCACCCTGAGCGAGGAGGAGCTGATCGCAGAGGCCCGCAAGTGGGAGCTCAGCCATGGCGGCATGAGCGGAAGGGCAGCGCAGCAGCTAATCTATGACCTCAGCGGAAAAGCGCTCATAAAACAGGCACAGGAAGCAAAAAAAGACCGTGAACGCTGATCTTTCCCCGTCTGATGACAAGGGATGATCAGGGCTTCACGGCCCTTTTTCATTTATGCGCTCACTGCGGCCAGCCGCTGTTTTCCGGCATATGCCCAAAACGCCAGGGCGAGCAGCGCACACAGCGCCTCCGTCAGCGGGAAAGCACACCATACGCCCGTGATCCCCAGAACGGCAGCCAGCAGAAACGTCGTCGGGATGATCAGCACAAAGCCGCGCAGCAGCGAGATGACATGCGCCTCCCGCAGGCGGGCAGCCGAAGTAAAATACATCGAGAGGATGATGTTGAAGCCGGCAAAAGGCACAGCCAGGAAATACAGCCGCATCCCCGCGTCAGCCGTCTGCTGCAGCTGCGGATCACGCGCGCTGTTGAACACGCCGACGATCCCGTCTGTCCCCAGCTGTGTGAGCGCAAAGACGAGGGCGGAGAAGACGAGCATGCAGATCAGCGCAGCGCGCAGGACCAGCCGCGCCTCCTTGTTTCGGCCCGCCGCGCAGGCGCGGGTGAGCAGCGGCTGGATGCCCTGCGCGATGCCGGTGCAGATGGAGATCACCACCAGAGAAAGATTGGCGATGACGCCATATGCCGCCACGGCCGTATTGCCGCCCAGATGAAGCAGCAGGAAGTTGAATACGATCATCACCACGCCGGAAGACACCTCGCTCACCAATGAAGGCACGCCGGCCGAAAGCAGCGTCACGGCCTTGCGCCAGGAGAGCGGGCAGCGGATCACATGAAAGCCGCAGCGGCTGCGCAGGACATGCGGTGAGAGGATGAGCACGCTGATGATCGGCGCCAGCCCGGTCGCTACAGCGGCGCCGACGATCCCCATGCCGCAAGGGAAGATCATCACCCAGTCCAGCACCACATTGGAAAGCGAGCCGATGATCATGGCGCTCATGGCCAGCCGCGGCGCGCCGTCATTGCGGACAAAGCCGAGCAGGACATTGTTGAGCAGGAACGCCGGGCCGAACGACATGATCACCCGCAGATAGTCAGCGCTGTACTGCGCCACCCTTCCCTGGGCGCCGAAGATGCGCACGATCTGTTCTGCACCAAACGATCCTGCCACACAGACCAGCGCGAACACGCCCGCGCTCAGCAGCGCATGCGTGAAGTACGCATCCGCCTCCCTGTCCTGTCCCCGGCTCTTCTGCATCGTGAAGCGCGTCGCTGCGCCGATGCCGATCATCAGGCCGCTGCCATGGATGAAGCTGTATATGGGGATGGCGAGATTCAGCGCGGTGAGGCCGTCCGCGCCCATGCCGGCAGAGACAAAATACGTATCGGCCAGGATGTAACAGGACAGCGCGATCATCCCGGCCACGCTCGCTGAGACATAACGGAAGAAGAGATTCAGGTTCATGCACATTCCTCCCCTGCCGCAAAAAAAAGCATCGAACACGCATCTTCTCAGGCCTGTCGATGCGGCTCAATGCTTGCCCGGCGGCAAATTTATCCACCCTATTCTAATATACCGGAACGCGGCTGTCAATGCACCCGCAGCCGTTCGCCCACACGGATGCGGTCAGGATCCGCGATGTGATTCCAGCTGACCAGCTGGGCCACGCTGGTGCCATAGCGCTGGGCGATGGCGCTCAGCGTATCGCCCGCGCGCACCGTATGATAGCTCTTGCTTCGCTCCTCAAGCAGCTCATTCACCCGCTTCTGCACGGCAGCGGCATCATGACCGGCCTGCGTAAGACGCTTTGCCCGCGTCTCTCCATTGCCCCATTTGCCTGCGATGACCTCTTCCGCCAGCTCATCCACGCTCTTTGGCTTCAGCTTCTCGTTCACGAGCTTCTGGATACGGTCAGGATCATGACCGGCTGCCTTCAGCCGGCGTGTGCGTTCCTCGCCGTTTCCCCATTTGCCCGCGATCACTTCATCGGCGATCTGCGCCTCGCTCTTGCGCGCCGGCGCCGCCTTCGCCATCTCATCCCACTTGCTGCGCTCCCCATAGAACACATCCATGTCGAGCGCGCCGTTCCAGCCCTTCAGCCGGCCATTGTCGCTCCACTGCCAGCAGATGATCGAGGGCCAGCGGCGAACCGCGCCGGGCGTGCCGGCCTTGCGCATATCATACTGATACGCCGGCTGCGTGCTGCGATACTGCGCCATCCAGAGCCGGTAATCCTTCGCCACGTCCGTCCAGTCATAGCGGTTTGCCACCGATTCGCTCATGTAGATCCAGGGGCGCACCCCGCTTTTTTGGTAGACGATATCCAGCCATTCCTTCGCCCACGCCGTATCCGAGATGGTGTCCGCCTCCCAGTCCAGCGCCAGGATGGCCTTGCCGATATACGGCTGAACGATCTTCAGGAACCACTCTGCCTCCGCCTGCGCCGTATTCTTGCCCGGATGCGCAAAATGGTACATGCCCAGCCTGCGGCCGCTCTGCAGCGTCTGATGCGCGAGATCCTTTGCGGAAGGATCCTCATAGCCGACTCCCTCGCTCGCCTTGACGATGACGAAATCCGCCTGGATATCGGCGATCCTCAGCCCGCGCTGATAGTTGGAAATGTCGATTCCATGCAGCATATGCTCACTCCTTTCCCTCATATCCTATGCCTGGACAAGACGCATGTCTGGGTCATGCTCAGGGATCCGTAAGCCGGCGCGCCAGAAACAGCGCCGCGAGGTTGAGGACCGTCATGCACCCGTTGAGCAGATCGCTGATCTCCCAGATCAGGCTGCCGCTGAGCATGGCTCCGGCGGCGATCATGAGCAAAAACGACAGCCGATAGCCATCGGCCAGCAGCGTGCTGCCGCTGAGATACGTCAGGCAGACAGACGCGTAATAATACCAGCCCAGCACACAGGGAAAGGCGAACAGCACGATAAAGAACGCGATGAGCGCCGGACCGGCAGGACCGATCGCCCGGCTGAAGGCCGCCATCATCAGCGTCATGCCGTCCTGCCCATATCCATCGATGCCGATGATCAGCAGCGCAAACGCGGTGAGCATGCAGACGAGGAAGGTGTCGACGAAGACCTCTGCCACGCCCATGAGGCCCTGACGGGCGGGGTCGCTGACCGGCGCTGACGCATAAGAGAGCGGCGCGCTCCCCATCCCGGCCTCATGCGAGAAGATGCCGCGGCTCACACCATAGCGCACGGCCTTGCCCAGCGCGAATCCCGATCCACCGGATGCGGCGGCGGAAAAGTCGAACGCTTCCCGCAGGATCTGCTCACCGATCGTGCCGATGCGCTCCGCATGCGTAAAGATGATCCACAGGCACATCCCGACATACAGCAGCGTCGCCAGCGGGATGAGCACGCGGTTCGCCTTCAGGATCGCCTGCCCTCTGCCGCGCAGCACCACGGCTGCGGCAAGGGCAAAGGCGGCCGCGCTGATCCAGGGCGGAAGATCGAACGCCATGTGCAAAGCGGCGCAGACGCTGGAAGCCGGCACCAGCGCGCCCATGGCGAACGCCGCCGCCATGCAGCACAGGCAGAAGCATGCCGCCGCGGCCGGATGACGCAGCTTTTCCAGGATCACCATCGCGCCGCCGCGCCAGCCCTGCGCCGTCTTGACCTGGCTTGCGCAGGACAGCGTGACCTCCACATACTTGAGCACCATACCGGCCAGCGCGCTCACGCCCATCCAGAACACCGCGCCCGCTCCGCCCATGGCGAGCGCTGCCGCCACGCCGACCATCCCGCCGATCCCCAGCGTGCCGGCCAGCGCGGTAAAAAACGCATCCTTGCTCTTCTGCTCCCCGCTCGATCTGCGCTTGACGCGCATGAGCGGATAACGGCGGGCGAAACAAACAAAATACAGCGCGCTCAAGATCAGCAGGACCGTCATCCCCTGTCCCCAGATCAGCTGATTGAGCTGTGTGAGCACCCTCTCCACGCGCATCACCTCGCCGCAGTATATGCGCTCCTCTTCCCCTGAATGCACGAAAGGCAGCTTTCGCTGCCTCAGGATGCGCTTTCGATATAAGCGTCGATATGCCGCTCCACGACGCTGAAGGGCGCCGTTCCGCTTTCCAGCAATGCCTCATTGAACGCCTTTTCTTCAAAGGCATTGCCCAGCGCGTCCTCCGCTTTTTCACGCAGATCCATGATCTCATGATATCCGACATAGTACGTCTCAAATACGGCCGGGTTGGCCTGCAGCTGCTGATAGAGCGCGTCGCCGCTGCCGATGGAGAGCCCCATTTCCGTGAAGTAATCCTCAAACTCCTGCAGGGACCATCCCTCATAGTGGATGCCGATGTCCGCGGCGATCACCAGACAGTACGTGAGCAGCTCATATTCGCGGTAGACATCGAGCAGCTCCTGGCTGATGCCCTCCAGATACTGAAGGCTCTCATACTGCGCATAGACCGCAAAGCCTTCGGTATAGGCGCCCACATTGGCCAGCGCCTTGATGAAGTTGCTGTCGATATTTTCATACATGTAAGCATACTGATACATATGGCCCGGGAAGCCTTCATGCGCCACGGTAGAGAACGTATCGATCGAATCGACGCCGGCATTGTTCGGATTCACCCGCAGCTGCTTCACCGTATCTCCATCCAAAGAAGGGATGTTGAAATACGCGGCGACCCCGCTGTCCGAGGCGATCTCCTCATTGACATCCTCGATCTGATAGCTGAGGTCCTTCACCTGCGGGAAGCTGTCGAAGATCTTGCCCTGCAGATCCTGAAGGATCTCATCATAGCTCGTATATCCGGTCTTGGGCAGATCCTGGCTCAGCACTTGTTCCGTCTCCTCCGGATAAGCCATCGCATACATCTGCAGCTGCTGCAGATGCTCGTTGAACGCCTCTTCCATCATGGCTTTGACTTCCTCAGGCGTCTTGTTCGAGCCGATGCTCTGCTGCAGAAGCAGCGCATAGTACTCCTTTCCATATTCGAACTGCGCCAGTCCCTGTTCATTGTTTTCGCCGGATGACTGCAGCTCCCGCATCGTATCCAGGATATCCTGATACGCGCTCAGAAATGAATCGGAGAATGCCGTGCGCAGCTGTTCCTGATACTGCGCGGTCTTCTCTTCGCCCAGCTCCAGCGCGGCGATGCTGTCATTCATCGCCTGCAGCACAGCGCTGTCTTCGCCGCTCTCCACGATCCCCTCACAATAAGAGATGACCGAATCCAGATCGAGCATGAGCAGCCCTTTCTCTTCCTGTATCCGTGTGTATTCCAGGGCGCTGTCCACATATGGACGCACATCGCTCATCAGCGTGATGAGGTCCTGCACATCCTCTTCATTGCGCAGCTGCCAGTCGGCGAACAGCGTCGGCAGCTGATAATGCAGGCCGGAGATGCTCTCGAACATCGGCGCATAATAATCAAAGCGCTCATCGCTGAGCGACTCGCTCAATGAGACCTGATAATCGAAGATGTCATAGATGTCCTGCTGCTCTGCGCTCAGCTCATCCCGATCAAAGGTGCGGAATTCCTCGCACGTCGCCTCAAAGGCATCCAAAGACGCCTGCTGGCTCTCCTCATCCATCCGCGTGCCCAGGGAAACGCTGATCTTGTCCGGGTCGACGCCGAAGCTCTCCGGATCCTGCAGATAGACATGCGCCGTCGTATAGTCGCTTTCCATCGTATCCACAAATTCCTTTTCGATGAACGCGTCGAAGCGCTCCTGTTCCGCGGTCGGTTCTTCATTCTGTGCCTGAGGCTGTGTCTGCGGCTGACAGCCAGCCACAGAAAAGGCCAGCGCGCCCGCCAGCACCCAGGTACAGATCTTTTTGAATTGTAACATGGTCATGATCCTCCTTAGTATTCAGTATATCATCCCTGATGCCGGCAAGTCATGAAAAAACGCAAAACGGCGGATAAACCTGCCGTTTTCCCTTATGGCCGCTGACGCCGCAGCGAGGCGCATACGCTGCCCAGACATTCGCTCAGCTCATGCGGGAGGATGCTCATCGTATCGCAATGCGCTGCCAGATGACGGGCCGCCGCCGCATGCAGATACACGCCGGCGCAGGCGCTCTCAAACGCCTGTCTTCCCTGCGCGTACAGACCGGCGATGATCCCGCACAGCACATCGCCGCTGCCGCCTTTCGCCAAGCCGTCATTGCCGGTGATGTTCACTGCCTGACGCGATTCCTGCACGATCCAGGTGAAGTCATCTTTGGCCGCGACGCACAGATAAGGATAGCGCTGTGCCAGCGTGAGCGCGCATTGACGCGGATCGCGGCTGATCTGCGAAAGCGGGATGCCGCTGAGATATTCCAGCTCCCGCAGATGCGGCGTCACGATGAGCGCGCTGTCGCGATGCGTCGGGAGCAGCCCGTGCATGCCCGCCTCATACAGGGCATCGCCATCGAGGATGCAGGGCACCCCGCTGTCCAGCACCAGCTGCACGGCGGCCCGGGTGGAGCTGCCCCGTCCCATGCCGTTGCCGATCACGATGAGATCGAACCCGCGCAGCTGCTCGGGCTGCGGAAGCGCGCTGACGGCGATCTGCCCGTTCTCATCCATCGCCAGCGGACGATACATCGCCTCAGGGATGGCAGAGGCGACGATGTCATGAATGCCCGCCGGGATCATGCAGGTGAGCAGGCCGGCACCGGCACGCAGGATCGCCTGCGCGCACAGCCGGGGCGCACCGCTCATGTTCAGGCTGCCGGCGATGAGCAGCACCCTGCCATATGTGCCCTTGTGCGAATGAGGCATGCGCCGCGGAAGCATGGCCCGCACGCGCTCATCATCCAGCACGATCGCCGGATCCGCGCACTGGACCGCCGCCGGCGGCATGCCGATGGGGCGCACTTCGATCTTTCCGCACCATTCGCGCTGCGGAAGCCTCAGCATCGCCTCCTTCAGACAGACAAAGGTGACGGTCAGCTCCGCCTTCACCGTATGGGCGCTCATCCATTCCCCGTCCGCATGCATGCCGCTGGGGATATCGACCGCGGCCACAGGCTTCCCGCTCTCGATTAACCGATCGGCCAGCGCGGCGTCCGCTCCGTTCATCTCTCTGCTGATTCCGGTGCCGAACAGCGCATCCACCAGCACATCGCTGTCCGCGATCACCTCATCCGCCTGATCCATCCTCGCGATGCGCACGCCCTTCTCTGCCGCGCGCTCTGCGTAAACGGCCGCGCCAGGGGAAAGCTGTCCATCACGGGCACAGATGGTCAGCGACATGCCGGCATCCGCCATCAGCTCGCCCAGCGCATAGCCGTCTCCGCCATTGTTCCCGCAGCCGCAAAAGATGCCATAACGGCATGTGCGCCCATAATGCGCACACAGCGCATCCAGCATCGCCTGCGCTGCCCTCTGCATCAGTTCCGTCTCCGATATGCCGTGCGCATGGACCGCCCGCTGATCCATCGCCCGCATTTCCGCCGCTGTTGCACACTTCATCCGATCACTCTCCTGTCCTTATTATATAAAGCGCATCAGCGTTTTCCAAGCGCCCTGTTCTTTTTTTCAACAAACCGTTACAATTCTTGAAACTGTGCTATAATATACCTATTGTCCGGAAAGAAGGGAACGAGATGAAGAAGACAATCGTTTTGGGTGTCTGCGGAGGGATCGCCGCGTTCAAGGCGGCGCAGCTGACGAGCGACCTGATCAAAGCAGGCTATGACGTGGAGGTCATCATGACCGAGAATGCCACACAGTTCGTGGCTCCGCTGACCTTTGAGGCCCTGATCAGCCACAATGTGGTCGTGGATACATTCGAAAAGGTCCAGAACCGCAGCATCCATCACATCTCCCTGGCCAAGAAGGCAGACCTGTTCATCCTGGTTCCGGCCAGTGCCAACGTGATCGCCAAGGTGGCGCACGGCATCGCGGATGACATGCTCACGACGACCTTTCTCGCCTGCAGCCGGCAGAAGGTCATCTGTCCGGCCATGAACACACAGATGTATGAAAACCCGATCACCCAGCGCAACCTGCAGCTGTGCCGGGAATACGGTTATGATATCCTGGAGCCGGCAAGCGGCCATCTGGCCTGCGGCGACAGCGGCAAAGGCAAGCTGTGCGATCTCAGCGTCATCATGAATTATGTGGAACGCTTCTTCCACCGCGGAGATCAGCTGAAGGGACGCCGCGTCCTCATCACCGCCGGCCCGACCCAGGAAGCGCTCGATCCGGTGCGTTACCTCACTAACCACTCATCCGGAAAGATGGGCTATGCGCTCGCGCAGGCAGCGCTGGACTTGGGGGCAGAGGTCACGCTCATCAGCGGTCCGGTGCAGCTGCAGCCGCCCGCACAGGCGCAGGTGATCCGCGTGACCACCGCAGTGGAGATGTTCGAAGCCGTGCGCGCGCACTATGAGACGGCGGACTTCATCATCAAGGCAGCAGCGGTCGGCGATTACCGTCCGCTGCACGTCAGCGAGCAGAAGATCAAGAAGGAAGGCGACAGCCTGCGGGTGGAATTCGTCAAGAACCCGGATATCCTCGCTTATGTGGGCACGCACAAGCAGCCTCATCAGGTGCTGTGCGGCTTTGCCATGGAGACGCAGAACCTGCTGGAAAACGCCATGGGCAAGCTTGCCGCCAAACACTGCGACATGATCGTGGCCAATGACCTGCACACAGAAGGCGCAGGCTTTCAGGGCGACACCAACATCGCCACCATTCTCGATCAGGAAGGCGCGCATCCGTGCGCAAAGATGAGCAAATACGAGCTCGGCATCAAGATCCTCGAGCACATGCTCACGCTGAACAGGGGGAAATGAACATGCTGTTTGTCATCGATATCGGAAACACCAACATCACGATCGGTCTCTATGAAGGGGACCGGCTGAAGCATACATACCGCCTGACGACGAAGATGAAGCGCACGAGCGATGAGTACGGGTTCATGCTGACCAACTTCATGAATGACGCGGGCGTCGTGAGCAGCGATGTCGAAGATGTGATCATCGCCAGCGTCGTGCCCAAGGTCATGCATTCGTTCCGCAACTGCATCCGCAAATATCTGCACAAGGAACCGATCATCATCGGTCCCGGCGTGCGCACCGGCATCTCCGTGCAGATGGAGAACCCCAAGGCCGTCGGCGCAGACCGCATCGTCGACTGTGCCGGCGCCTACTATGTCTATGGCGGACCGGCGCTGATCGTGGATTTCGGCACGGCGACCACCTTTGATTATGTAGATGAAAACGGCGTGTTCAGCTACGGCGTCATCGCCCTGGGCGTAGAGTCCGGCGCCAACGCGCTGTGGTCGCAGACGGCACAGCTGCCGGAGGTCGAGATCAAATCGCCAGGGACGATCCTGACCAAGAACACCTCCAGCAACATGCAGGCCGGTCTGTTCTACGGCTTTCTCGGCCAGACCGAATACATCATCCGCCAGTTCAAGAAAGAGCTGGGCCGCGAGGACATCAAGGTCATCGCGACCGGTGGCTTAGGCAAGATCATCTATCGGCATACCGATCTGATCGACGTCTATGACCGCAATCTGACCTTCAAGGGACTCAAGATCATCTACGAGCGCTGCAAAGAGACAAAGCGATGAACGGAAGGCTTCGGCCTTCTTTTTTTCGTGGTACGAAAAAAAGAACCGAACGCCATGTTCAGTTCCGTTTGATTCATCGTTTGGCACTGCGGATCCACTTCTTGACCTTGCTCATCTCCTTGGTGAGCACCTTGTAGTCCTTCAGCTTCCACTCCCAGTTGGGAGAGCCCAGGGTGCCCGGGCGGTTCATATGCCCTTCTGCCTTCAGCCCCAGGATATCCTGCACCGGAATGATGACACAGTCCGCGTCACAATCCAGCGCGAAATGGACGAGCAGATCGTGGAAATTGCGTTCGCGATAGTCGCGGTTATGGAAGAACCGGCGCAGCGCGATGCGGCGGTTGTGCGTAAATTTGCCATATGCCTCTTCCGCCGTGTCATTGTCATGCGTCCCGGTATAGACGATGCTGTTTTTGGCGGCCGGCTTCTTGAGCAGCTTAGGCTCCATGCGAAACAGCAGCACATCCATGCCCGGCAGGCCGTTGGCATCCTTCAGCTCCGTCACTTCCGGACGGATCTCCCCGAGATCTTCCGCCACCAGCTCGATATCCGGCAGACAGGCATAGATGCGGTCAAAGAACGCCTGCTGCGGCCCTTCGACCCATTCGCCCTCGATGGCGGTCTCACAGGAAGCAGGGATCTTCCAGTATGTGTCAAACGCTCGGAAATGGTCGATCCGCACGATATCATAGCACTCGTTCTGCCACGCCAAACGGCGCACCCAGAACTCATACTTGTCCTTTTCCATCTGTTTCCAGTCATAGATCGGATTGCCCCAGCGCTGCCCGCTCTCAGAGAAATAATCCGGAGGTACGCCGGCGACATAGCTGGGCGTGCCATCTTCTTCCAGCAGGAAGCAGTCGCGGTTCACCCAGACGTCCACGCTGTCCAGCCCCACATAGAACGGGATATCGCCCATGATGCGGATCCCCTTCTCATGCGCATGGTCGCGGATCTCCACCCACTGCGTGTAAAACATGTACTGCAGGAACTTCTCATAGAAGATATCGTTCCCATACGGCTCCAGATCGATGCTGCGGCGCTTCGGCCATTCCCGCATCTCCAAAGGCCATTCCGTCCACGCCTTCATCCCGTTCAGCTTCTTGAACGTGATGAATACCGCATAATCCTCCAGCCACTCACATTCCCTGCAGAAGCAGTCATACTCCTGCTGGAATGAAGCGAAGTTCTTCTTGAATTCATAGAATGCCTTGCGGAAATACGTTTCCTTGAAAGCGCGCACTTCGTCATAGCTGACGCTCTCCTTGAATTTGTTCAGATTTCTGATGCTGCTCTGCTTTAACAGTCCGATCTCGCTCAGCCGATCGATGTTGATGAACAACGGATCTCCCGCAAACGAGGAAAACGGCTGATACGGGGAATTTCCATAGCCCAGCGCTTGCGTCGGCAGCAGCTGCCAGATCGTGAATCCCGCTCTGGCGATCATGTCGATGAACATTCTCGTCTTCCGTCCGAAATCGCCGATTCCCTGATTTCCCGGCAGCGATGATACGGCGGCCAGGATTCCTGCACAGCGTTCCAAATCTCTCACCCTCCTTCTGTTTTTATTCAATGAAAGTAAAGCGTTTTCATATTCAATATGATAGCACAACTTGGTGTTGATGAAAAGAGCGCGCAAAAGAAAAGAGCACGGTTTTCGTGACTCTATTCTTCGCGGTTGAGCAGCTTCATATTTTTCAGGTCATGGATCATCAGGCGGGCGTCGCGGTCCAGCTTCTTCATCTTGCGATAGAGATTGGGATCCTCCACCTGCCTGAGCCGTTCCTCGAGAAGGTTCACATAGCACTGCAGCTCCTGAATGTCTTTCTCCAGCTTCTCATCATTGATCCGGCAGAATTTTTCCACTTTCTTCTTCACATGCCACACCCCATTACATCAAAGAGTATAGCATCTTTGAGACAGAAACGAAAACCGGATGCATAAAAAACCCGAAGGGCGTCATCATCGGCCCTCCGGCTGTTTCCGTTATCCCTGGACCGGATGTGCGTCCAGCATCGCCAGCTGATAATCGATCAGATCCTTCAGCAGCTTGATGGAGATGTTGACCTCCTCCTCGGTCATCTCCTTGATCACTTGATAATTGTCCTGCAGCACATCCTTGCGCACATTATAATGCTCGCTCAAATAATGCACCCAGGTCTCCGCGTCCTTGACCTGCTGCTTCGTGATGACGCCCTCGCTGATCACCACACCGCTGAACGCATTGCAGCGGATCGGCATGGACCATTTGACCAGGCCGGCATGGCACGAATACATGCACACCTTGTCTGACTGCAGCGCATTGCGGTAGTTTTCGCTCGTGCACTCCTCACAGTGGCGCAGCGCGGCCGCGCTCGTCTTCAGGCACTTGCAGAAATAATTCTTTTCGGCAGCGCTGTTGATGTCGTCTTCATCTTCGATCAGATAGCTGCGCAGCCCGGTAATGGCGCGGTATTCTTTCAGCGCAGTGATGATCGCTTCCTTTGCATTCATTGAAAGCCCTCCCTTTTGTAAATAAATATAGCACAATTCGACAAAAATCACTATACCTTCACCATATAATCTGCATGTTCCTCACACGGGCAGTAAAAAAGCCGCGGCAAGCGCGGCATGCTTCAGCTTCTGTCTATCCTGCGCTGCATGATCCATGCCAGGATCAGCGCGCACCCTTCCGCAAAGGTGATCGTCAGCCAGATGCCGTTTTCCTGAAACAGCGCATAGAGCAGCGCCATGCCGATGAAGGCGAACAGCGTGCCTTTGAGCAAGGCGAGCAAAGTGGCGCATCGTCCCTGCTCGATCGACTGGAAATAATACATGATGACCGTATTCAGCGCAGAGAACGGCAGTGAGGAGAAATACAGCACGATGCCGGCTGCGCCTAACGCGATCACGGCACGGTCATGATTGGCGAAGAAGGCCGCCAGCTGTGTCGGAAAGAACAGACAGAGGGCATAGAGCGCGAGCGCAAAGAGCAGCGAAGAGATCAGCGCGATGCGCAGCGTCTGCTTCACCCGGCGCATGTCGCCGGCCCCGTAATTATGCGAGATGATGGGCTGGGCCGCCTGGCCAAAGGCCCCGAACAGCCCTTTGAGCACATAAGCGATGTTGGCGACGATGGCATATGCCGCCAGGAACACCTCATCGCTGACGGCCAGGATCACGGCGTTGAACACGAAGATGATCACGCCGGCGCTCAGCTCCAGCACGCCGCTGCCCGCGCCATTGCTCAGCATGCGCCGAAACAGCGCGCCGTCCATCGCAAAGCGGCAGAAATGCAGCTGGTTGCGCTTCAGGATGAAATGAAAGGCCGTGATGATCAGTGTGATCATCGGCGACAGCGCTGTGGCGGCTGCCGCGCCGGTGAGCCCCCAGCCAAACACGATGACGAACACATAGTCAAGCACGATGTTCGACAGATTGCCGGTCAGCATGGCCCCCATCACCAGCCGCGGCGCATGATCGCAGCGGATCAGGATGCCGGCAGCGTACATGGCGATGAAGGCCGGCGTGAAGACGGCCACCGGCCGCAGGTATTCGATGACATACGGCAGCAGCTGTTCAGAGGAGCCCAGCAGACGCGCCAGCGGCTCGATGAAGAGCAGCGAAAGCACCATCAGCAGCGATCCGCTGATCACCACGGCCGCCACGCTCATCGAAAACGCCTGATCGGCGCGCTGTTCATGTCCTGCGCCGCGCTCGATCGCGATGATCGTCGACGCCCCGACCCCGAACAACAAGCCGATGCACGAATACAGCGTGTACATCGGCATCACGATATTCACCGCGGCCAGACCAAGCGTGCCCGACCCGATAGAAATAAAATAGACATCTGCCAGACAGTACAGCGAATTGGATACCATGGCGATCACTGTCGGCAGCAGATAGCTCAGATACAGCCGGCTAACCGGCGCTTCGCTCATGCTCAGCCGGTTCATTCTTTTTCCCCCTTCATCATCCGTTAAAATTGGTCTTTGCGAACTTGGCCCGATCGTTAGGCTTGCCCACGATCTGTGAAAGCCGCTTATTGCTGCCCTGCTTCTGACGGGAAGCACGCGCGGCCTCCAGCAGCCTTTGTCCTTTGCTCTTCTGCTTCATCATCACTCACCTCCAGGATCTCTTCCAATTCAAGCAGCGTCTTGATCTCATATGTCGGCTGAACAGCCATCGATGCCGCTTTCCCCTGCGGATTCAGCCATACGCTGTCCAGTCCGGCGCCTGCTGCCCCTTGAATGTCGCTGCGCAGCGAATCACCGATCATGAGGCAGCGTGTGCGCGCAGGCTCTCCCAGCGCCTTCAGCACGATGTCAAAGAACCGGGGATCCGGCTTGCGCGCGCCGATCTCCTCTGACAGGAAGACGGCGTCGACATAAGGGCGGATGCCGGCCTCGTTGATCCGGCGGTGCTGCGTCGCGCACACCCCGTTGCTGGCGAGGACGACGCGCGCCCTGCCCTGTAAGCCGATCAGCACCTCACGCGCATGCGGCATGAGCGCGTGGCCCAGCGAGAGGGCATGCTGGTACGCTTCTTCGAACACCAGCGGATCCACCGCCGCCCCCATCTGCGCAAACAGCCGGGCAAAGCGCGTCCGGCACAGCTCATCGCGGCTGATCCCCCCTTGCTCATAGCGGGCCCACAGCACATCGTTGATGGCGTGGAAAGCCTGCTTTTCGCGCGGGGAAAAGGGAAGCGCAAAGCGTGCAAAGGTGGCATGCAGCGCTTCCTGCTCACAGGCGCCGAAATCAAGCAGCGTGTCATCTACATCAAACAACAGCACATCATAGCGCATGGCGGCGCCTCCTTTCAGCACGCACAGAGAAAAACAGGACATGCATCCTGTTTCCTCATGCGTATTTTTCCTTCTTTGCACCGGCGTAGGCACATTCCGCATCATCCTCCAGCTCTTCCTCGGAAAGGCGCGCATTCGCCAGCATCAGGCGGATGCGGTTTTCCTGATTGACCCGGGAAGCGCTGGGGTCATAGTCGATGGCCACCAAGTTCGACTGCGGATAAGCTTCCTTGATCCGGCGCGCCATGCCCTTGGCAACGATATGGTTCGGCAGACAGCCGAAAGGCTGCGCAGAGACGATGTTGGACACGCCTTCCTTGATCAGCGAGACGATCTCTGCCGTCAACAGCCATCCTTCGCCCATCTTGACGCCCTGGTCGATGAATCCATCCGCATTGCGGATGACATCGCGGAAACGATCCGGCGCATGGAACGTGCCATCCTCCTCCACGAGACGGATGAACGTCTCCTGCATGCGCATCAGGACATTCTGCGCCAGCGTCAGAAACGGGAAGGTCAAGGCGTGGCGGTGATAATAGCGATGATCGATCCGGGTGTTTTCCAGACAGTATAATCCGAAATCGGCCACGCCGCTGAGCACCGGCTCAAAGCCTTCCTCGATCAGGAAATCTTCCAGGTGGTGATTGCCCAGCGGAGCGTACTTCATGTAGATCTCGCCGACGATGCCGACGCGGATCTTCTTCTGATGATGACGCGGGATGGCCGCGAACCGGCGGATCATCTCACGATAGAACGCCTTGCTGGCGCTGTAATCATCCTTGCGGAACTTCTCCTCCAGCTCAGCGATCAGCTGATCGACCAGCCGGTCCGTATCCCCGGCGTTTCGCTCATAGGGCTTCACCTGATTCTTCAGCCACATCATCGCATCGCCATACAGGAAAGCATAGAGCAGCTTCTTGCCCAGCGGCAATGTCAGCTCCACGGCATTTTCCTTCTCCAATCCGGAGAAATTGACCGAGAGCACCGGGATGTGCTCCCAGCCTTCCATCGCCAGCGCCTTGCGCAGCAGGAAGATGTAATTGCTGGCACGGCAGCCGCCGCCGGTCTGTGTGATGGCCAGCGCCACCTTGTTGAGATCATATTTCCCGCTCTTCAGCGCCGCGATCATCTGCCCGATGACCAGCAGTGCCGGATAGCACGTATCATTATGTACATGGCTGAGGCCTTCCTCCACCACTTCGTCTCCTTCATTGTAAAGCACTTCGACATGATAGCCGCCCGTCTCGAAGATGGCCGGGAACAGCCGGAAGTGGATGGCGAGCATCCCCGGCACGAGCACCGTGTGCGTCTTCTTCATCTCCGGGGTGAAAATACCGTAACTCATGCGGTTTCCTCCTTTCGCTCCTCAATGGCCGCCTTCAGGGAACGAAGGCGGATCTTTACCGCGCCCAGATTATCGATCTCATCGATCTTGATCTGTGTGTAGAAGCGGTCTTTCTGCTTCAGGATCGCTTTGACCTCATCGCTGGTGATCGCGTCGATGCCGCAGCCGAAGCTGACCAGGTGGATCAGCTCCATGTCCGGCTGAGCGGCCGCGTAGTACGCCGCCTGATACAGCCGGGCGTGATAGGTCCACTGATTGAGCACGCCCACCGCGCGTTTCTCCTGCAGCGGCACGCTTTCCTCGCTCACCACGACGAAGCCCAGCTGCGTGAGCAGCTTGGTGATCTCATGAGAGATGAACGGATCGCCGTGATAAGGGCGTCCGCAGACCACCGCGATGGGGTGATGATGCGCGCGGGCATAGGCAACCGCTCGTTCATGCTCCTCGTGCAGACGCGCGTGGAATGCGCGGTATTCGCGCATGCCCGCTTCGGCCGCCTTGCGGATGATCCGGCGATCATGCGGCATATCATGCGCCGCAAACACTTCGCTGATGCGTTTTTCAAAGTTCTTCATGTCATCCAGCACGATATACGGATGCAGGAAATCGGTTCCCTCCATATCCATGTTCGCATCGATCTGTTCCGGATAATAGGCGACCAGCGGACAGTTGAAATGATTATCGCTGATCTGTTCATCCACATTGTAGGTCATGCATGGATAGAAGATCTTCTCGACATGCTGGTCGAGCAGCCACTGGATATGACCATGCACCACCTTGGCCGGCAGGCAGGCCGTATCGCTGGGGATGCTGTGCTGCGCGCTGTGATACATCGCCTTGTTCGTCTGCGGCGAGATCAGCGTCTCATAGCCCAGCTGATGGAAGAATTCCACCCAGAACGGCAACAGATCATACATGTTGAGCACCAGCGGGATGCCGATCTTCTTCTCATGATGATAGCGGCCGCGATAGCTGCGCAGCAGATCGTTCTTCACCTTGTACAGATCCGGAAGCGCTTCTTGTTTCGCGCCGGCGCGCAGCGTCGGCTTTTCGCATTTATTGCCGGCGATCAGCCGCTGTCCGTCTGCGAACACATTGACGGTCAGCGCGCAATGGTTCGTGCAGCCATTGCAGACAGCGCCCGTCGACGAATGGGTGAAGCTGTTCACCTGTTCTTCGTTCAGGATCGTGGAGGTCCCCTTGGAATGACGCTTGGCGATCAGCGCCGCGCCATAGGCCCCCATCAGATGCGCGATGCTGGGGCGGATGACCTGCGTGCCCAGCTCCTGCTCGAAGCTGCGCAGCACGCTGTCATTGCGGAACGTGCCGCCCTGTACGACGATCTCATCGCCGATGTCCTCGCGGCGGCGAGCACGGATGACCTTATACAGCGCGTTCTTCACGACGCTGCGGCAAAGGCCTGCCGAAATGTCCTCGATGCTCGCGCCGTTTTTCTGCGCCTGCTTGACGCCGGAGTTCATGAACACCGTGCAGCGCGTGCCCAGGTTGACCGGGTGGCGCGCCTTCAGGCCCAGCTGCGCAAACTCCTGCGCGCTGTAGCCCAGGCTCTTCGCAAACGTCTCCAGAAACGATCCGCAGCCTGAAGAGCAGGCCTCGTTGAGCACGATGTCATCGATGCGCCCATCCTTGATCTTAAAGCACTTGATGTCCTGTCCGCCGATGTCCAGGATGTAATCGACATTCGGATTGAAATGGCGGGCTGCCTCATAGTGCGCCATCGTCTCGACCGCGCCCTCATCCAGATGGAAGGCGTGCTTCATGAGCTCCTCGCCATAGCCGGTCGCGCAGCTGCCAGCGATCGTGATGCGGCCCTCGCCAAGCGCATAGATCTTTTTCAGATGCTCCACCACGACATCCAGCGGACTGCCCTGATTGGACGTATATGCCTCATAGAGCAGTTCCTCCGCTTCTCCGACCAGCACCAGCTTGGTCGTCGTGCTGCCGCTGTCCACGCCCAGATACGCTTTTCCCGTATACGTGGAGATGTCGCCGTAGCTGACGTCGCTGCGCTGATGGCGGCGGACGAATTCCTCATAGTCTTCCTCGTTTTCGAACAGCGGCTCGCTTTCCTCTTCCCGCACCGGCATGTTCTTCAATGCCTCCAGCTTGTCGTGAAGCTCATCATAGGTAAAGCGCTCGCTCGCGCAGATGGCCGTGCCGAACGCCACAAAGTGAATGGCGATATCCGGGCACACCGCATGGTCATCATCGAGGTTCAGCGTCTCTTTGAAGCGATGCCGCAGCCCTTTCATGAAATAGAGCGGACCGCCCAGAAACAGGATGTTGCCCTCGATGCGGTGTCTCTGCGCCAGCGAGGTAATGGTCTGATCGACCACTGCCTGAAAGATGCTCGCGCACAGATCGGCCTTATCGGCACCCTGGTTGATCAGCGGCTGGATATCCGTCTTGGCGAACACGCCGCAGCGTGAAGCGATCGGATACAGCCGGTGATGCGCCAGACTGAGCTTGTCCATCGTCTCCAGATCGATGTTGAGCAGCGATGCCATCTGATCGATGAAGGCGCCTGTTCCCCCGGCACAGGTAGAATTCATGCGCTGCTCCACCGCCCCCTGAAAGAACAAGATCTTAGCGTCCTCTCCGCCCAGCTCGATCGCGGCGTCCACTTCCGGATAATGCTTGCGCACGGCCTGCGCGCTGGCGAACACTTCCTGCACGAACGGCAGGTCTCCTTCCTGGCTCATGCCCAGCGCGGCGCTGCCGCTCAGTGCGAAGTAAAACGGCTCATCGCCCAGCATTTCCTTCAGCTCTTCGATCTTCTTGAGCGCCATCTCGCGGATCTGCGCCATGTGGCGCTCATAGCTCTTATATAATATCGTGCCGTTGTCATCCATCACAACAGCCTTGATCGTCGTGCTTCCAATGTCAAATCCGATACGGTACGTCATTCCATCACCCCGTCATTCATCTCTATCCTTTTTCACCTATATAGTCCTTCAGCCCGTTCATCAGCAGGCCGAGGCTGTAGCCGCAGAATTCCTGCGCGCTCATCACGCATCCCTTTCGCAGCCATTCCTTGCACAGATACATGAAGGCGTTGGCGTAATACAGCGACAGCTCCTCGCTGTCATACGCCCCCTCCCATCTGCCCTCCTGATCCAGGATGGCGCGGATGCCCCTGCCCGCATGGGTCAGGAACATGGTATCAAAATCGTTTTGTCCCTGCACTTGAAATGCCTTGCGGAAAAACCCCGCATGATCATAGATCTCTATGCAGAGCGAACGGATATAGCTTTCCATCTCGCCTGCAGCGATCAGCGCCTGGCGCTTCTCACACAGCATCATGCCGCAGACATAGTCCAGCGCAGCGTACTTGTCTTCAAAATGATTGTAGAATGTGGCACGGATCACGCCCGTGCGGTCACAGATCTGTTTGATCGTTATCTTCTCGAAGGGCTTTTCCTGCATGAGCACGACCAGGCTCTCTGCCAGAAAATCCTTCATCCTCGCCTTGCGTTGTTCCATACCATCCACTCCCTGTCGTCTGATTGCCGCTGGTCCTATGCCGGCAGCAGCAGAAGCAGCGTCGTGGCATAATAGACCACGGATGTGCCCACGATCATGATCTTCTGATAAGCCGCGCCCAGATAGTAGCCGATCCACAGCGCCGCAAAGATCGCGGCAAACGAGATCAGGAACATCCCGCTCATCACCGGCAGCGGCGCGATATGCAGAAAGCCGAGCGCTGCGCCGAGGATCAGCGTATCCAGGCCGGTCTCCGCTGCCAGGCAAAAGCTCTTGCGGTAACAGAAGCCCAGATCGAGATGCTCCACATATTTCCTGCCATGGATGGTCTTGACCAGCAGAAAGGTCGCCAGCCCCACCAGGAAGCACGCCGGAAGGATCCGGCCGTCCTCCGGGTTCAGCGCCGCGCGCAGCAGCCCGCTCACGGCCATGCCCGCCGCCAGCATCAGCGTGTTCACGGCGGCGAAGATCATCGCATGGCAGCCGCCCTTGGCAAAGCGCATTTCCCGCATGTTGGATCCGCGTTCCATCATCGCGACGAAACTGTCTGTGCAAGTGGCGCTCAGCAGCAGCACCGTCAGTACTGAATGCATGTTCTTTCCTCCCCGATTTTCATGCAGCCGAGATCGACTGCAGTGATCTGAACAATTATAACAGAGTCAAAATAAACTTTCATCTATACATTTCATTTTGTGTGTATAAATTTCAGGAAAGCTCAAACATTCCCGTATATAGCTGGTAATATGTGCCTTTGCGCGCGATCAGCTCATCATGAGAGCCCCGCTCGATGATCCGGCCATGATCGAGCACCATGATCGCATCGGCATTGCGCACGGTGGACAGACGATGCGCGATGACGAAGACGGTCCGCCCCTCCATCAGGGAATCCATGCCCTTTTCGATGAGCCGCTCGGTGCGGGTATCGACCGAACTGGTCGCCTCATCGAGGATGAGCACCGGAGGATCGGCGATCGCGGCGCGCGCGATGGCCAGCAGCTGGCGCTGTCCCTGCGAAAGCGAAGCGCCGTCCCCGCTCAGCCGGGTGTCATAGCCATTAGGCAGACGGCGGATGAACGAATCCGCATTGGCCAGACAGGCCGCCTGCACGACTTCCTCCATCGACGCATCCAGCTTGCCATAGCGGATGTTGTCCGCGATCGTCCCGGTGAACAGATGTGTGTCCTGCAGCACGATGGACAGCGAACGGCGCAGGTCCGCCTTGCGGATCAGGCGCACATCGATGCCGTCATAAGTGATGCTGCCTTGATCGACATCATAGAACCGGTTGATCAGATTGGTGATCGTCGTCTTGCCCGCGCCGGTCGCGCCCACGAAGGCGATCTTCTGTCCCGGCTTCGCATACAGCGAGATATCATGCAGGATGGGGCGGCCGCTGTCATAGCCGAAACGCACATGGTCAAAGCGCACATCGCCGCGCAGCTCCACCAGCTCCACGCTTCCATCAGCGCGAGGATGCCGCCATGCCCACATCCCGCTGTTCTGCACACATTCATACAAGGAGCCATCGCTGCGGCGCGCCACGCTGGTCAGCGTGACCCTGCCTTCGTCTCGTTCCGGCTCCTGCTCCATCAGCTCGAAGATGCGCTCTGCGCCGCTCATGGCCGTCAGGATCAGGTTGGACTGGCTTGTGAACTGATTGATCGGCATCGCGGTCTGCCGGACGAAGACCAGATAGCTGGCCAGCGAGCCCACGTCGGTCCAGCCGTTGATGGCCATGATGCCGCCGACGATGGCCACGATCGCATAATTGACATAAGAGAGGCTGACCACCATCGGCACCATCGTGCCGGCATAAGCCAGCGCACTGGTCGCCGCCTGCTGCAGCTCGCCGTTGCGCGCGCGGAACTCTGCCATGTTCGCCTGCTCATGGTTGAACACCTTGACGACTTTCTGCCCCTGGATCATCTCCTCGACAAAGCCGTTGAGCCGGCCCAGGCAGCGCTGCTGCTGCCCGAAGTAATGGCGGCTGCGCTGCCCGCTGAAGCGGATATACGCAAACATGAGGATATAGCAGAGCAGCACGATCAGCGACAGCTGCCAGTTGAGGATGAAGATCAGCGTCAGCGTGCCCACGATCTGAATGAAGCTCTGCACCATCATCGCAAAGCTGTTATTGAGGGCGTCCGAGATCGTATCCACATCGTTGGTGAAACGACTCATCGTATCGCCGTTAGGATTGGTGTCAAAATAACGCAGCGGGAGCGATTGCATCCGGTGAAACAGATCCTCGCGGATCTCACAGACGATCTTCTGCGCGACCACCACCATGATCTGCGTGTAGCCATAGGCCGAAAGCACACCGGCGCCGTAGATGCAGGCGGTGAGCGCCACCGCGTGGATCAGCCCGTTCACATCGCGGGGGATGATGTAGTCATTGACGATCGGCTTGAGCATGTATGTGCCCAGCAGGTTGGCCAGCGCGCTCAGCGAGACGAGCACGGCCACGGCCAGCAGCAAGAAACGGTGATTACCCATGTAATGCAGCAGCGTGCGCAGCGTCTCCCATTCGCCCGCCGCCTCCAGGCCATACTGCGAGCGCGGCATCTGGCTGTACTTGGCAAAAAACGCCGGGTCGTCGTAGCGGTCTTCTCTCATGGCCCTTTACGCCTCCTCCCAGCCGCTGCTCTTTTCTACGGCGCGGTGCCACTGGCGCAGCAGATGGCGGCGGGTGGCCTCGTCCATGTTGGGCGCGAATTCGCGCTCGCTCTCGCCCAGACCGCGCAGTTGCTCGTCGCTCCAAAGTCCCACGGCGCGCCCGGCCAGCATCGCCGCGCCCAGCGCCGTGGATTCGATGACCGCCGGGCGCTGCACGCGCGTGCCGAGTATGTCGGCCTGAAACTGCATGAGAAAGTCGTTGGCGCTCGCCCCGCCGTCCACGTGCAGCACGTTCAGGCGCGTGGAGCTGTCGCGGCTCATGGCCTCAAGCACGTCCGCGGACTGGTAGGCGATGGCCTCCAGCGCCGCGCGGACGATGTGCGCCCTGCCCGTGCCGCGCGTAAGGCCGACGATGGTACCGCGGCTGTACATGTCCCAGTGCGGCGCGCCCAGCCCGGTGAAGGCGGGCACGAAGTAGACGTTGCCGTTGTCGGCGATGGAGGAAGCCAGCGCCTCGGACTCCGCCGCCGAAGCGATCAGCCCCATCTCGTCGCGCAGCCACTTGACCACCGCCCCGGCCACGAACACGCTGCCCTCCAATGCGTAGCGCGCCTGCCCGTCGAGCTGCCAGGCAATGGTGGTGATCAGGTCGCTGACGGACTTGACCGGGTGCAGCCCCGTGTTCATCAGCAAAAAGCAGCCGGTGCCGTAGGTGTTTTTTGACATGCCCGGGGCAAAGCAGCCGTGGCCAAACAGCGCCGCCTGCTGGTCGCCCACCAGCGCTGCCACGGGGATCTCCCGCCCAAGCACGCGCTTGTCGAGCATGCCGACCACGCCGGAGGTGTCCACCACCTTGGGCAGCACCTGCGCGGGAATATCCATGGCCCGCAGGAGCGCGTCGTCCCAGCG